>NZ_JBEZJP010000097.1:0-22816 GCF_040653175.1 Actinomadura sp. NPDC048032 | reverse complement strand
CGCCCGGTCGCTCTCCGTTCGGTCGACTCGCTCGCCCATGGGGCCTCCCGGTGCTCCCACCGGACTGCGGGCGCTTCGCCGGGCCGCACCTGGCGGGATTGGCCCTCCATTCGACCATCGGATCGCGTGACTGTCGAGATCCGGAGAGTCATCGGAAGGCAAAGGCCCTTGGTCCGGATATGGGAATGCCCCGGGCGGAACGCGCTACACGTCCGCGAACCGAGAAGGCGCGAAGGGGGCGCGGACCCCGACCGATCCGCGCCGCCCTCCGCGCCTTCGCCTGATGGGCGGGTAGCGCGTGGCGGACGGCCCTAGTAGCCGCCCCCCGACCCGTAGCCTCCGCCTGTGCCGCCCCCGTCACCGGTGCCGGAGCCCGTGCCGACGGCCTTCTTGCCGGTCGGCGTCGTGGCCCACCAGACCCCGCCCACGCCCTGGCCCTTGGTGTCGCCGGGCCGCTTGTCCTGCTCGTAGTAGTACATGGGCCAGCCGTCGATGGTGAGCTGGCACTTGCCGTCGTCCTTGCGCTCGATGAAGCCGACGACCTTCTTCGAGACGCCTTCGAGCTTGAGGTGCTTCCAGCCGTTGAAGACGGCCGGCGGCCACGCCTTCTTGCACGAGCCGAAGCAGTTGGTCGTCGGCGGCTTGTTCCTGTCCTTGTCGTAGCGGTAGAGCGTCATGCCCTTGCCGTCGGTCAGGATCAGGCCGAGCTTCGGGTCCCGCTTGGCCTTGACGACCGTCCAGCCCTTCCAGCGGTTGCCGTTCGCCTGCTTGAGCGGGGCCGCCTTCTTGCCGGTCGGAGCCGCCGCGTACCAGGTGCCGCCCACGCCCTGGCCCTTCGTGTCGCCGGGGCTGCGGTCCTTGGCGAACCGGTAGAGCGGCCACCCGCCGAGCGTGACCTGCCACTTGCCGTCCGGCCGCTTCACCTTGCCGACCAGCGACTGCTGGACGCCCTTGACCTCGGTGTTCCCCTGGCCCGCCCACACCGGCGGCCACGCCTTGGCGCACGCGGCCGCGCAGGTCGACGCGGGCGGCCGGGAGGTGTCGTTGTCGAAGCGGTAGAGCGTCATGCCCGTGCCGTCGGTGACGACCCTGCCGAGCTTGGTGACGCTGGCCACCTCCAGCACCGTGGGCTCGGGGGCGGGCGGCTCGGACGGCTCGGCCGACGGCTCCGCCTGCGCCCGGGAGCCCGCGGCGTTCTGCTTCCCCCCGGCCTTCTCCTGGCCGCACCCGCTCAGCACCAGTCCCGACGCCGTGAGGGCGGCCGCAGCGGGGATCGCCCAACGTGGGAATTTCATGTCGTGTCCTCCAGGTCGTCCCGGGCCCCGGCTCCGGTTCCAGGTCCCGCACGTCGATCGAGGTGGAGCCGCCGCTCCGGGATCGAGGAGGAATACGGTGAACCCCTCGGAGCGGGTTCAACCACCTGGAACCGGTCGTCCGCGCGCCGAGTCACATCCCTGAGCCGCAGGTGTGCGGCGGCGGACGAGGAAGGCAGCGGTGACCACGGGAAACGACGCGGCGGGCGGCCCCGTCGACCTGACGAAGAAACGTCCCCCGGCGCCGGAACCCGAACGCGGCGCGGGTCCCGCGTGGCTCGTCATGCCGGCCCGCGTCGTGGCGCTCGTCGTCGTGGTCCCGCTGCGGCTCGGCTGGGACCTGGTCGTCCTGCTGGCCCGCGGCGTCCGGGCGGCCTGGAACGCTCTCATGCGGGTGCCGGGCCGGTTCGGCCGGTTCCTCGGCCGGATGCTGCGCGGCGCCTGGCGCGCCCTGTACCGGTGGCTGCTCGCCCCGGTCGGACGCCTTCTGGCCGCCGTCGGACGGGGCATCGCCGCGCTGCTCGACCTCCTCCTCGTCCGGCCGCTGCGCTGGCTCGCCGTCGTCGTGGTCCTCGGCTTCCTGCGGTGGTTCGGACGCGGGACCGGGCGGCTGGCCCGATGGGTCCACCGCGTCCTCATCGCGCCGATCGGCCGGTTCCTGGCCCTGCTCGGACGCGGCCTCGCGGGACTGCTCGCGTTCCTGCTGCTGCGTCCGCTCCGCGCCCTCGGCCGCGGGCTCGCCCGGCTGTTCGGCGTCCTCGGGCAGGGCCTCAGGCTGCTGTTCCAGGGCATCGGCCTGCTGATCGGCGTGCTCGTCGTCCTGCCCGCCGTGCTGCTGTGGCGCTACGTCCTGCGCCCGCCGCTGCTCGGCCTCGCCTGGCTGGGCCGCGCCCTGTGGGCCGGTCTCTCCTGGCTCGGCCGCGGCGCCCTGACCCTGCTGGTCGCGCTCGGCGGCGTGCTCGCCTCCGGCTGGCGCGCCTTCGCGGCGGCGGTGGCCTGGTCGTGGCGGCTGATCGGACGCTGCCTGGCCTGGCTGGGACGCGTCCTGATCGTCGCGCCCGCGAGGGCGGTGTGGCGGTACTTCCTGGCCCCGATCGTCGCCGGAGCGGTGGGAACGTGGCGTCTCGCCGCGCGAATCCTCCGCTGGCTCTGGCGGACGCTGGTCGTCGCCCCCGTGCGGGTACTGGTCGTCGCCCCGGCCCGCTGGGCCCGCGCGAGCGTGCTGCGCCCGCTGGGACACGGCATCCGCTCGACATGGCGCGTCACCGTAAGCGACCCCCTCCGCGCCGCACGCCGCACGATGCGAGAAGCCGCCCGCGACGTCCGACTCACCCTCCGCCGTACTTTCCGCGGAAGGTGAACCGCGCCGGTCCCGAGCAGGGACCGGCGCGGTTCGCGTGTCACTCGTCGTTGGCGGTGGTGCGCCGCTCGTTGCGTTCACGCATCTTGCGGAGCAGGTCCTTCTTCTTCTCGGCCGCCTTGGCGGCGTCGGTGTCGGCCGCCTGCGCCTTGCCGCCGCGCAGTTCGCTGCGCGACAGGTTCCTGCGCTGGCCGCCTACGCCGAGCATGCCGTTGCGACCTCGGCTCTTGGACATGGGGTTCTCCCGTTCGGCTGGGTGTGCGTGGTTCTTCGGCACCCAGGTCCGGCCGCGCGGGAGCGTGCAGCTCAGACGTCGATGGCGTCCCGGCCGGACCTGGCGGCGGGACGGTCGCGGTAGACGCGCTGCGGCGTGGGCCACCAGGCGGTGGCCTCGGCATGGAGAAGCATGGGGTCAGGGTAGGGAGCCGGTTCGGCGGCCCTCAAACGATTTTCCGTTGAGGCTGCTGGGATACTGGCCAGTGATGTATCGACTCTTCTTCTCACTGGTCATCGCCCGCATACCGGCGGAGCGCGCCCACCATCTGACCCTGCGCGCTCTGCACGCGATCCAGGTGGTGCCCGGCGCCGTGCCGCTGCTGCGGCGGCTGTTCGTGCCGCGCGACCCGGCGCTGGCCGTCCGCGCGTTCGGGCTGGACTTCCCGAGCCCGCTGGGCCTCGCCGCCGGGTTCGACAAGGACGCCGTCGCCTACGCGGCGCTCGGCGCGTTCGGGTTCGGCCATGTCGAGATCGGGACCGTGACCGGGCGCCCGCAGCCCGGCAACCCGCGCCCGCGGCTGTTCCGGCTCGTCCAGGACCGGGCGGTCGTCAACCGGATGGGCTTCAACAACGCGGGCTCCGAGGCCGCCGCGCGGCGGCTCGCCCACCGGGCGCCGGGGACCGTCGTGGGCGCCAACATCGGCAAGACCAAGGCCGTCCCGGAGGCGTCGGCCGCCGCCGACTACGTGGCGAGCACCGAACGGCTCGCCCCGCACGCCGACTACCTCGTCGTCAACGTCAGCTCCCCCAACACGCCCGGCCTGCGGAACCTCCAGGCCGTCGAGCACCTGCGCCCGCTGCTGACTGCCGTGCGCGAGGCCGCCGACCGCTCGTGCGACCGCCGCGTCCCGCTGCTGGTGAAGATCGCGCCGGATCTGGCGGACGACGACGTCGACGCCGTCGCCGACCTCGCCCTCGAACTCGGTCTCGACGGCATCATCGCGACCAACACCACCATCGCCCGCGACGCCCTGCTCAGCCCGCCCGCGCTGGCCAAGGAGACCGGCGGGCTGTCGGGCGCGCCGCTGCGGGAGCGGTCCCTGGAGGTCCTGCGCCGGCTGCGGTCCCGCACGGGCGGGCGGCTCGCGCTGGTCTCCGTCGGCGGCGTCGAGACGGCCGACGACGTGTGGGAACGCGTCCGGGCGGGCGCGACCCTCGTCCAGGGCTACACCGGCATGATCTACGGCGGCCCGCTCTGGGCGCACCGCGTCAACCGCGACCTGTCGCGCCGCCTGCGCGGCAGCGCCTTCCGCACCCTGGACGAAGCCCGCGGCTGACCCCCGGAGGCGGCGCCTCCGGGTCAGGCGAAGAAGCCGTCGGCGATCAGCTCCGGCAGGACGGCGTCGGCGTGCGCGCGGACCTCGCCGGGGTCCATGCCGGTGAGCTGGGCGATGGCGTCCAGGAGCGGATCGAGCGGCAGGGCGCCGTCGCAGACCCCCGCGAGGGCGGCCTCGACCGTCCCGACGCCGGCGGCGCGGCGGAGCCGGTCCGCCTGCCGCAGGATGATCCGTTCCGGGTCCTCGGCGCCCGGCGGGCCTATCTGCTCCTGGACGAGACCCGGCGCCGCGGCGAGCGGCCGTCCACAGGCTGTGGAAAACTCTTCGGCCTTCACGAGGCCGTCCAGCACGTCGTGCGCGTACGCGCCGACGGGCTGATCGACGGCGTGCCGCAGCTCCTCGATCCGGACGGCCGGGCGCTCGCTGCGCCGCAACGTGATCCAGCCGAACCCGATCCCGGTGACGTTCCGGCGCTCGAACTCGTCGAGCCACGCCTCGTACCGGGCGCGGTATTCGGGCGTGCCCACCTCGCAGGAATCGCGCAGCCACAACTCGGCGTACTCCGCCGGATCCTGAACGTCGCGCTGGACGATCCACGCGTCGCAGCCGTCCACCCACGCGCCGACACGCTCCTCCCAGGGAACCCCGTCGACATGCAGCCAGTTGGCCAGGAGCTGGCAATATCCGCCGTCGTTCAGGTACCGGGAGGCGCTCCCGACGAGCCGGCGGCAGAAGTCGTCGCCCGCCATCCCCGACTCGCGGTAGGTGAACCGCCGGTCGCCGGGCGGCGCGACGACGAACGGCGGATTCGACACGATCAGGTCGAACCGGCGGCCCTCGACCGGCTCCAGCAACGACCCCCGCAGCAGTTCGGCGTCCTCCACACCGGACAGCGCGAAGCTCATCGCGGCCAGCTCCAGCGCCCGCGGGTTCACGTCCGTCGCGGTGATGCGCGCGGCCGGCGACCGGCCCGCCACGTGCACCGCCTGCACGCCGCAGCCCGTGCCCAGATCGAGCACGTTGTCCACAGGCCTGTGGACGACCAACCCGGCGAGGCTGCCCGACGCGCCTCCGGTTCCCACCACGTGATCGTCCGCCGGGACGCGCCCGTCCCCGGGGCGCACCTTCAGATCGGAGACGGCGTAACCGGCGTGCCCGTCGCCGTCCACCGCCTCCAGCGGCTCGACGCGCAGCAGCGCCCGCACCTGCCCGCCGGACACCTCGGCGAGCCCCGCCGCCGCCAGCTCGTCCGCGGCGACCGCGGTTTCGGGGACGGGCACCTGGAGCCAGAACAGCCGGGTCAGCGCCTCGACCGGCGAACCGCCGGCCGTCGCCCGCAGCGCGGGCACGATCTCGTCCCGCGCCAGCGCCCCGCCCGCGACCGGGCCGAGCGACTCGCGCACCCCCGCGACGGTGTAACCGGCTCCGAGCAGCAGTTCGCGCACACGACGAAGATCAGGCATCCGCTCATCCTGCCCGCTGCGGGCCCGGCGCGCGTCCCGGATCGCCGTCCGCGATCAGCCCGGGATCAGCCCAGGTAGGTCTGGAAGCCCTCGGCCAGGGACTCGGCGATGCGCTGCCGGAAGGACGCGCTGGACAGCTTGTCCGCGTCGCCCTGGTTCTGCATGTTGCCGCACTCGATGAAGACCTTCGGCACGGTCGACATGTTGAGCCCGCCGAGGTCGTCGCGCCGGTCGATGGCCTTCTTGCCGAGGTAGTTGGAGTACGGGATGCCCGTGCCCTCGTGGTAGGCGTTCCGCAGCGCCTCGCCGAGCGCGGACGAGGCGGACACCATCTCGGCGTTCCGGCCGATGGAGAGCGGCTCGATGATGTGGAAGCCGTGGCCGGACGCGGACGCCCCGTCGGCGTGGACGGACAGCGCGGCGTCGGCCTTGAGCCGGTTGCCGAGCGCGGCCCGCTCGGTGACGCAGGGGCCGACGCCCTTGTCGTCCTTGCGGGTCAGCGAGACCTTCGCGCCCCGGGACTTCAGGATCGCGGCGAGCCGCTTCGACACGTCCCAGGTGAAGGCGTGCTCGGTGTAGCCGGCCTTGGTCTCGGTCCCGGTCGTGTCGCACGCCTTGCTGCCGTTGCCGATCTTCACCTGCCGGTTGATCTCCGACGGGTGGTCGGCGTTGCCGCCGTTGTGCCCGGGGTCGATGACGATCACCTTGCCGTCCAGCGACGCGGGGTCCCCCTTGGCGGACGCGGGCGACTTCCCGCCCTTCGCGCCCGGCGAGGCGGCCCCGGCCGTCGGCGGCCCGGCCGCCTCGCCGCCGGACGTTCCGGAGGAACCGTTGCACGCGACGAGCGCGCCCAGGCACAGCGCGATACCGGCGACCGCGGGGCCGCCCCGATGAATTCGCACAGGCCGTTTTCCTCCGTGATGACTTCGTTACCGACCCTGACAGTCTGCACACCGGCGCAGGTTCGTCAAACGGAGTCGGGGAAATCAGCCGCGCAGCGGGTCCTCCTTGCCCAGCAGGGCCGCGAGGGCGCGCGCCTCGTCGGCGTCCAGGCCGAGGACCACGCGGGGACGGCCCCACGGGTGGTCGATCGAGTGGGCCACGTAGCTGGCGACGGACTCCGACACCTGCTCGGCGAGGCCGCGGGCGTGCCGCCACTCCGACCACGCGCGTTCCAATTCGCTCGCCGCGCGCTGCGCGCACGACACCAGTTCCGGATCACGCACGACCTGTTCTCCTCTGGGTGAACGGACCCTCTCCCGACCGCCGGCCCGGCCCGGCCCGGCGGCCTTCCGCGAGGCCGCCAGGGGCTGCCCGCCGACGGTGAAGTCCCATTAACCACCTGGCCGCGGGCCCCGTCCCGGCGAATGCGGCAGGTTTGGCCTGCCCCTTACCCGGCGCACACCGTCTCGTGGAACGATCGACCGTCCCCGTACCCCGCCCATGACCGGCCCCGGCGACGCCTGCGCGATGCGCGGCGCTGCGCGCGGGTCACGTGAGCCGCGGGCCACCGGAACGACGGGCCTGGGGAGCACGGCCGCGGCGGCGCGGGGCGCGGCGTCGCGAGGCCAGGCGGCAGGCGTCACGACGCGCGGATCACGGCACGCACGGGGCCGGTGGGAGCGAGGGGAAGGCGGGGGGTCGTCCTGCGGCGCGGCACAGGCGGGGTCACCGGACGGGAGCGGGCCCCGTCGTCGAGCGGACCACCAGGTGCGGGACGACCAGCTTCTGCCGCGGGGCGCGGGGCGGGTCGCCGATGCGCGCGGTGAGCATCTCGGCGGCCACCCGGCCCATGTCACGGCGCGGCTGGTCGACGCTGGTCAGCGAGATGTGCCGGATCGCCGCGAGGTGGGTGTTGTCGTAGCCGACGATCGAGAGGTCAGCCGGGACCCGCATGCCGAGCTCGTCGGCGGCCGACAGCGCCCCGGTGGCGACCAGGTCGTTGGGAGCGAAGATCGCGGTCGGCCGGGGGTCGCGGCGCAGCAGGGACAGCGCGGCCCGGTAGCCGCCGTCCTCGGTGAAGTCGCCGGGCTCGACGACGATCTCGCCGGCCAGGTCGTGCCGCCGCATCGCCTTCTCGTAGCCGGCGCGGCGGTAGCGCGCGGTGGTGGAGCGCGCGCCCTCGATGTGGGCGATCCGGCGGTGGCCGTGCTGGACGAGATGGTCGACCGCGAGGCTCGCGCCGAGCTCGTCGTCGTCCACCACGATGTCGACGCCGACCACGTCGCGCTCGCCGACGACCACCACGGGGACGCTGGCGGCGGCCTCCTTGAGCGACTCGGGCACGACGCTGAGCAGCACCAGCCCGTCCACCCGCATCTCCAGGAACGCCTCGACCGCCTCGGCCTCGAACATCGGGTCCCAGCGGCCGCTGCCGACCAGCATCCGCAGGCCCGCGCCGTGCAGGCTCTCCTGGAGCCCGTCGAGGAACTCGGCGAAGAACGGGTTGTGCAGGTCGGCGACGATGGCGCCGATCAGCCGGGTGCGCCCCTCCACCAGGCTGCGCGCCACCGCGTTCGGGCGGTAGCCGAGCTCCCGGGCGGCCTGCAGGACGGCCTGCCGGCGGCGCTCGCTCACGTGCGGTGACCCTCGCATGACCAGCGAGACGAGCGATTTGGACACTCCGGCGCGTTCAGCGACATTGCGGATCGTCGGTTTCGGCGCGGGCATCGTCTTGCCCTCGTCGCGCGGTGCGGGAGAGGGCTCGTTGCGCGGCCGAGGCACCGCGCCCTCTCCCAGCATGCCGTGCG
The DNA here is from genome assembly GCF_040653175.1 of Actinomadura sp. NPDC048032. Taxonomy (NCBI): domain Bacteria; kingdom Bacillati; phylum Actinomycetota; class Actinomycetes; order Streptosporangiales; family Thermomonosporaceae; genus Actinomadura; species Actinomadura sp. NPDC048032. The sequence goes on along the minus strand of NZ_JBEZJP010000097.1, from coordinate 14,377 downwards.
GGGGATTTGCTTCATCAGCTGACATGGCGCTCCGTCCAGGGGAACCTGCAGGACCTGCCGCGGCGGCGCCCCGGAGGGGTATTCGGCGCGCCGCCCTCCGCTCAGGAGGAGATGCCATGATGCCGCGCCTTCCCCCCATAGCGCCGCGACAGTGAGTAACGGGCATCCGACAATGGTGGTTCGGGCCTGTGGTGTTCTGGATCACAACCGGGGCGGGGAACCGGCGGCGGGCCCGCGTCCGGCCCGCTCGGTGTGGGCCCTGGCAGCGTCCGGCTCGGATACCCTGCCCAGGTGGGAGATCGTGCGGTGGCCGGCGCGAAGGCGCGCACCCGGCCGAGCGGCGGGCGCGGCCGTCGCCGACTCAGCGTGGACGAACGGCGGGACGAGCTGATCGAGGCGGCGCTGCAGCTGTTCAGCACGCGCTCGCCCGAGGACGTCTCGATCGACGACGTCGCGGCGAAGGCGGGCGCCTCCCGGGCGCTGGTCTACCACTACTTCGGCGGCAAGAACGAGCTCTACATCGCGGCGCTCGGCAGCGCCGCGAAGCACCTGTCGGTGCTGCTGGAACCGCCCACGGAGGGCAAGCCCCTCGAACGGCTGCGGATCTCGCTGAAGCGCTACTTCGACTTCGTGGAGAGCCACGCGGCCGGTTACACGGCGCTGCTGCGCGGCGGGCCGGCCGACCGCTCGGGCGAGGCCGGCGAGATCGTGGACGGGATCCGCCGGCTGCTGCTGGACCGGATCCTGCACTCGCTGGACGTCGACGTCCCGCCGCCGATCCTGCGCATCACGCTGCGCTGCTGGATGGCGACCGTGGAGACCGCCGGCCTGGACTGGCTGGAGAACCGCGACGTGGCCCGCCCCGACCTGGAGCGGCTGCTGGTCGACCAGCTCGTGGTGATCATGCAGGTCTCCGGCAGGCACGACCCCGGCACGGGCGCCCTGTTCGAGCGCCTGGCCCACGAAGAGATGAACCCTTAGCCGCCCGGAGACGAACCAGTAACCGCTCGACCTGCGGTTATCGCGTTGACGTGCGCGGAGTTTCGGACATCCAACTCGGCTGCGTCCACAACCGGACACAACCCCCGGAACGGCATTCCGTCGCCCGAAGGCAGCGCGCTCTGCCCCCGGAGCGGGCGGACTGGTGCCCGTTCCGGGGACAGTGCGGCTTCGGCGTCCGGGACCGACGGTTCTCGGATGACCGTGGTCCCGTGTCGGCCAGGAGACACCGAGCGGGTCCCCGCACGTGACTCGGGTGCGAGGTCCGTTCCAAAGCCTCCTGGCCGCCCCCCTCCTGCGCTGTGCGTCCGGAGGGCTCCCTCGGAGCCCCGCCGGTCGGCGTGTCTACTCCGAACGCTGCTGCGGGATTCCCGCGAGCAGCGCCCGCACCTCCGCCTCGCGGTACCGGCGATGCCCGCCGAGCGTGCGGATCGACGTGAGCTTTCCCGCCTTCGCCCAGCGCGTGACGGTCTTGGGGTCGACGCGGAACATCGTCGCCACCTCCGCCGGCGTCAGCAGGGGCTCGGCCTCTGGCGTACGTGCTGACATGTTTGCGGCCTCTCCTCCGTGGACCGATGACAGCGATCCTGCGATTGATCCTCGCGTGGTCACTGATGTCCCCTATGGCCCGAAAGAGCCACTATGACATCACAACGTGTAACCTTGCCACCACTCAGCGCAACAAGCAAGTTCCTGGCGGTAGTTGCGTGCAAACATCCCCGCGAGAGCGGGGAAGTGTGCATGTCCGGTGGCTGCTGGGTCACGCTGCGTGATTCTAGCGACACGTATAGTCGTATCGCGCGCGGATTCGGGAAATTTGTTTTAGTTCGCGGCCTCCAGCGCCCGCACGGGGCGCCAGCGGGCCAGGAGACGCTTGTACATCGCGACGGTCAGCTCGACCTCACCTCGCTCCATCCCGGTGAGGGCCACGGTCATCTCCGCGACCGACTCGTCGGTACGGAGCGTGGCGTCGTCCAGGAGGTGGACGAGCCCGCCGTAGTCGAGTTCCACGAGCGCGCGGGGATGGAACTCGCCGAGCCACCGGTCGAGGGTCTCCAGCCGCCCCGCCGACAGGAGGTAGACGTCCTCCGCCCCCTCGCCGAGGTTCTCGCGCACCACCGGGAGCGCGGCCGCCACCCGGTGGCGGGCCTCCCCCATCGAGGTGACGTAGACCAGGGTCCGCGCGGGCGCCGCCGTCGCCGGCCCGTGGGCCGCGAGCTCCTCGGCCGTGTCGTCCGCCGGCCGGTACCCGGTCCCCGGCGTGCCGAGCATCAGGCTCCGCTCGCCGCGCGCGAACGGCACGAACCAGTCCAGCGGGATGTGCCAGGTGCTCGTCAGGATGTGCGGGCGGAGGGACCGGCCGGCGTTCTTCCACTGCTCGAAGTCGCTCCGCACCCGCTCGGACAGGGGCGGCGGGACGAAGGCCGCCGCCACCCCCGCCGCGTGCTCGTCCCTGAAGCGCTCGAACGCCAGCCAGGACCGCAGCCGCGTGCCCCACGGGCACACGTAGACCATGTCCTCCAGGCGCCGCACGTAGGCGTCCCTGCTCTCGCGTTCCGGGACGACCTCGGGCGGCGAGCCCGTCAGCCTGAGCACGGACTCCCGGTGCTCCGCCCCGAGCGCGTGGATCCGCCTGGGACGGCGCCTGGAGTCGGCGTAGACCGTCCAGAGGGTCCGCGCGGGCTCCGGGAAGGCGGTCACCGGTTCATAAACCCGTAGGTACGCCGCGTACGGAAGCACCATCGCATCGTGACATGAGATCCGGTCGGGCGTGGCGCCATCGCGCGCCCTAGGCTGATCTTAGAGACAGAGAGGAGGGCACTACCGTGCCTAATGTCTTCGGGGCGCCCCACAAGGGCACCGAACCCCGACACGAGCAGGTCGTCTTCTGCCAGGACGAGGCCAGCGGTCTGCGCGCGATCATCGCCATCTACTCCACCGCGCTCGGCCCGTCCCTGGGAGGCACCCGCTTCTACCCGTACGGCTCCGAGGAGGAGGCCCTCGCGGACGTGCTGAACCTGTCCCGGGGCATGGCGTACAAGAACGCCCTCGCCGGGCTCGACCTCGGCGGCGGCAAGGCCGTCATCATCGGCGACCCCGCCACGGACAAGTCCGAGGCGATGCTGCGGGCCTACGGGCGTTTCGTCCAGTCGCTGAACGGCCGGTACTACACGGCGTGCGACGTGGGCACCTACAGCGAGGACATGGACATCGTCGCGCGCGAGTGCCGCTTCGTCACCGGGCGGACGGTCGCGCACGGCGGCGCCGGGGACTCGTCCATCCTGACGGCGTTCGGCGTGTTCCAGGGAATGCGGGCCGCGGCCGAGACCGTGTGGGGCCGGCCCACGCTGCGCGGGAGGCGGGTCGGGGTGGAGGGCGTCGGGAAGGTCGGCCACCGCCTCGTGGAGCACCTGCGCGAGGACGGCGCGGACGTCGTGATCTGCGACGTGGACGAGGCCGCCGTCGACCGCGTCCGGGCGCTGCACCCCGAGGTGGAGGTCGTCGCCGACACCGGCGCCATGGTCCGCACGGAGCTCGACGTCTACGCGCCGTGCGCGCTGGGCGGCTCCCTCGACGACGACACCGTGCCCGTGCTGGCGGCCAAGGTCGTCTGCGGCGCCGCCAACAACCAGCTCGCCCACCCGGGCGTGGAGAAGCGCCTCGCCGACCGCGGCGTCCTGTACGCCCCCGACTATGTGGTGAACTCCGGCGGTGTGATCCAGGTCGCGGACGAGATCGAGGGCTTCAACTTCGACCGCGCCAAGGCCCGGGCCGCGGGCATCTACGACACCACTCGCAAGATCTTCGCGCTGGCCTCCGACGAGGGCGTCCCCCCGGCGGTGGCCGCCGACCGCCTCGCGGAGCGCCGGATGTCGGAGGTCGGCAGGCTGCGCGGCATCCTCCTCTGAGCGCCCGGGCGGCTCCGAGCTTCCGGAGGGCTCGGTCCGGGTGTGGGTTTCCTAGACCTGATTAGACCGTTGCAAAACCGTTGTGAGGGCCACCGCGGGGCGGCGTACGACCGTCCCACGGTGGCCTTCCCACGTTGACGTGACCACCGGATACACTGTTGTCATCAGCAACAGGGGCGCCGCCACGTACCGTCGATGTACCGAGCCAGGCGCAAAACGGGTACGGTTGTACCCGTGACTGACGCATGGCTCATCAGGCACCGGTTCGTGTGGTACACGCGCGCGTTGATGGGCCCACGAAAGCCCTGACCATCGAGGGGGTCGAGCCAATGGGTCGCGGCCGAGCCAAGGCCAAGCAGGTGAAGGTTGCCCGGCAGCTCAAATACAGCACCGGCAACACGGACCTCGACCGCCTTAAGGATGAACTAGGAGTCAGCGACTCCGGCGAAGACTCCTATGACGAGCTCGCCGAGAAGTACGCCGACTACGCCGACGACTACGGCACGGAGCCCCGCAAGGACGGCACCTCCGGTTGACCGGCAGACGAACGCCACCGCCCGCATCGCCGGGCGGTGGCGTTTGTCTTGGGTCGGAACACGCCCCGGGGGACCGGCGCTCACGCTGAGCGACCCCACGGGCGACGTTCGGTGTCCGGCATGCCCCTCATGACCTGACAGGTCTGGGAGGCCCTCAGCGTCCCGTTCAGCCCCGTCCGCGAGGTCGGACAGGGCCGTCCAGGGGCCTCCGGTCAGCGAAGCGTCGCGGCGCCGGAGCCTTCGGTGATCTCTCCGAGGGTCCAGGACGGGACGCCGCGGGAGGCCAGCAGGCGGAGCGCCTCGTCGGCGCGGTCCGGGGCGACGATCGCGGCCATGCCGACTCCGAGGTTGAACGTCTTGTCCATCTCGGCCTGCGGCACGTCGCCGTGCGCCTGGAGCAGGCGGAACACGGCGGGGACCTCCCAGGACGAGCGGTCCAGCACGGCGTCGACCCCCGGTGGAAGCGACCGGGCCAGGTTCGCCGCCAGCCCGCCGCCCGTGATGTGGGCGAACGCCCGGACCGCACCGCTCTCGGCCAGGGCCAGGCAGTCCTTGGCGTAGATGCGCGTCGGGGTGAGGAGTTCCTCGCCGAGCGGCCGGTCGAGTTCGGCCGTCCGCGTCTCCAGCGTCAGGTCCGTCGTCGCCAGGATGTGCCGGACGAGCGAGTACCCGTTCGAGTGGATGCCGGACGACGCCATGGCGAGGACGACGTCGCCCGCCCGCACGCGTTCGGGCCCGAGGATCCGGTCGGCCTCGACGACGCCCGTGCCGGCGCCCGCCACGTCGAACTCGTCGGCCCCCAGCAGGCCCGGGTGCTCGGCGGTCTCGCCGCCCACGAGGGCGCAGCCGGCCAGGGCGCACGCGTCGGCGATCCCGCCGACGATGTCGGCGACGCGCTCCGGGACGACCTTGCCGCAGGCGATGTAGTCGGTCATGAACAGCGGCTCGGCGCCGCACACCGCGAGGTCGTCGATGACCATGCCGACCAGGTCGTGCCCGATCGTGTCGTAGACGCCGAGGCGCCGCGCCAGGTCGACCTTGGTGCCGACGCCGTCCGTGGACGTCGCGAGCAGAGGCCGCTTGTAGCGCAGCAGGGCCGAGGCGTCGAAGAGACCCGCGAACCCGCTGACGTCGTCGACGACCTCGGGCCGCCGCGAACGGGCCACCCGGGACTTCATCAGCTCGACGGCGCGCTCGCCCGCCGCGATGTCGACGCCTGCGGCCTCGTAGGAGGTCGTCGGGCGGTCCGTCATCGGGTGGCCTCCAGCAGGTGCTTGCCGCGGGCGTCCTGCTCCACCGGGATGGGGTACTGGCCGTCGAAGCACGCCCGGCACAGGTTGTCCTTGGCGATGTGCGAGGCGGAGATCAGCTCGTCCAGGGAGATGTACCCGAGCGAGTCGGCGCCGATGGAGTCGCGGATCTCCTCCACCGACAGGTTCCCGGCGATCAGCTCGGCCCGGGTCGCGAAGTCGATGCCGTAGAAGCACGGCCAGGAGACGGGCGGGCTGGAGATCCGCACGTGCACCTCGGCGGCGCCCGCGTCGCGCAGCATCGACACGATGGCGCGCTGGGTGTTGCCGCGCACGATCGAGTCGTCCACCACGACCAGGCGCTTGCCCTCGATCGCCTCCCGCAGCGGGTTCAGCTTCAGGCGGATGCCGAGCTGGCGGATCGTCTGGGACGGCTGGATGAACGTCCGGCCGACGTAGGAGTTCTTCACGAGGCCCTGGCCGTAGGGGATGCCGGACGCCTCGGCGTAGCCGATCGCGGCCGGCGTGCCCGACTCGGGCGTCGGGATGACCATGTCGGCCTCGACGGGATGCTCGCGGGCCAGCCGCCGCCCGACCTCCACGCGGGTCGCCTGGACGCTGCGCCCGGCGATCGTCGTGTCGGGCCGCGCCAGGTACACGTACTCGAACAGGCAGCCCTTCGGGCGCGCCTCGGCGAACCGCTCGGACCGCACGCCCTGGCCGTCGCACGCGATCAGCTCGCCCGGCTCGATCTCCCGGACGAACCGGGCGCCGACGATGTCGAGGGCGGCCGTCTCCGAGGCGACGACCCAGCCCCGGTCCTCCAGGGAGCCGAGCACGAGCGGCCGGATGCCCTCGGGGTCGCGGGCCGCGTAGAGGGTCCCCTCGTCCATGAAGACCAGGGAGAACGCGCCGCGGGTCGCCGGAAGGATCTCCCGCGCCGCCTCCAGCACGCCGCCCTCGCCGCGGGCGGCGAGCAGGGCGGTCAGGACCTCGGTGTCGGTGGTGGCGGTCAGCTCGCCGGGGGCGAGCCGCGCGGCCAGCTCCGGCGTGTTGATGAGGTTGCCGTTGTGGACGAGCGCCAGCCCGCCGTCGTCGGTGGACCGGAACGTGGGCTGCGCGTTCTCCCACGTGGGCGAGCCGGTCGTGGAGTAGCGGCAGTGGCCGACGGCGATGTGGCCGCGCAGCGTGTTCAGCACCGACTCGTCGAAGACCTGGGCGACGAGGCCCATGTCCTTGAAGACGACGATGCGCGAGCCGTCGCTGACGGCGATGCCCGCCGACTCTTGCCCGCGGTGCTGGAGCGCGTACAGCCCGTAGTACGTGAGCTTGCTCACTTCGGCCCGGGCCGCCTGCTCGGCGGGGACCCAGACGCCGAAGACGCCGCAGGCGTCCTGCGGAGCGCGGTCGGAGGGATCGATGTCGTGGCTCAGACGTCCGTCACGGAGAGGCACGTTCGCCAGTCTAGATGCCCGGTTCACCTGCTCCGATCGGTGGCATCTCTTAACGGACCTTTACTCCCCGGAACCACGGGGATCTCGCGGTCCGGGGGAATCTGGGGACGACCCATGGAGGAACGCATGACCATGCCCGGGTACCGGACCCACTCGCCCCCCGCCCCGGCGAGGCGGAGCACCCTGGCACGCGCCGCGCAGGTCCTCGGAATCCTCGGCCTGGCCGGGCTCGCGGCGTGCCTGGCGGGGATGATCCCGGCGCTCGCCGGCCTCGTCCTCGGGACGGTGTCCCTCGTGCGCCGCGACCCCGACCGGCGCCCCGCCCTCGTCGGGGTGGTCTGCTCCGCGGTCGCCCTCCTGATCGGATCCGGGACGCTTTTCTGGCTGCTGAGCAAAGCGGCCCAGTGCGGGGACGTGGCCCGGTATCCGGACGACCTGGCGCGGCGGCACTGCGTCGAACGCGAGTTCCCCTTCGCTCACGCCGGCCCCTAGTTGCCCTGTCTAACCGTCCGGCTGGTCCGCCAGGGCGCGGACGGCCTCCTGCCCGAGCGCCGAGGCGTACACGCGCAGATCGTCGACGAGGCCGCCGAAGCCGGGCTTGGCGGGCTCCCTGCCCAGGTAGACGGGCCCGGCCGGGGTGACGACGGGGTGTTCCAGCGCGGCGGCGGAGTCCTGCTCGCCGTCGATGTGGAGGGCCATGCCCCGGGTGTCCACGACGAAGGCGACGTGGGCCCATCCGCCCACGGTCAGCCGGGCCCGGCTGTCGACGTAGCCGGGGCCCTTGACGGTGAACAGCTGGACGCGCAGCCTCATCGCGTCCGGGTACAGCCAGAGGCCGAGGCCGCGCGCGTCGTTCTCGGCGACCGGCTTGTAGAGGATGCTGCGCCACTCGCCGGTGGGCCCCTCGTCGACCCGGACGAAGAAGGCCAGGCTGAACCCGAAGATCTGGCTGAGGACGAGCTGCGGCGCCCCGGGGATCACGGCGCGGTCGTGCTCGCCGAGCGACAGCGCCTCCCCGTCCCGTCCCGGGACGATCCGGGCGCCGTCCGCCAGTTCGGCGGCGGGGGCGGTTCCGGCGGTGTCGGCTGCCCGGCGGCCGTCCACGGTGCCGGCGTCGAACGTCCAGTGCGCGATCAGCACGGGGATCACCTCCGGTAGGGCGCGCGTCACCCGCGCACGCTATGCGCGCCTCCCCGCCGAGTCGAGGGGCCCATCGGTCGAGGAGCGTCAGCCGAGGGGCAGCGGGAGGTGGGGCGTCAGGTCGGCGCGCGGGCCGCTCGCCCGCACCCGTCCGTTCGCGGTCGCGTCCTGCCAGGTGAGACGGCCGGTGGCCAGCGCGATCCAGGTGGCGGCGTCCATCTCCACCACATTCGGTGGCGTACCCCGGGTATGGTGCGGGCCGTCGATGCACTGAACGGCGGCGTGCGGGGGGACGCGAACCTCCACCGAACGGCCGGGGGCCAGCTCGGCCAGCCGGTCGAGCAGGTACCGAACCGCTCCCCTGACCACCGGACGGCTCGGTTCGGCGCCGCCCGACTCGACGCCGGCGAGGACCGTGTCCAGAGCCGCGCGGCGCAGCGCGGCGGGCTCGTCCGGGCCGGTGTAGGGCGCCAGCCCGAGCGCGGCGCGCTGCTCGTTCAGGACGGCGGAGGAAAGCGGTGTTCGCGGCATCGCGCATGACGCTACCGGGTCAGCCTCGGTACCGCGCAGGCGGTAGAAAGGACCCCGGTGCCAGGCATGGGGGTGCAGGAGACGGGGAGGCCGGGGACGCCGTCCCCGGAGGAGACGGAGGTTCGTCAGATGCCCGAGGCGCTGCCCCTGCAGCCGGGCGACCCGAGACGGCTCGGCTCGTTCGAGATCACGGGACGGCTCGGCGTCGGCGAGCAGGGCGCCGTCTTCCTCGGCAGGGACCCCTCCGGGCACCCCGTCGCCGTGAAGGTCCTGCACGTGCGGCTGAGCGGCGAGCCGGTCGCGCGCTCGCGGTTCGCCGACGCGTTCGCCCCGGCCCGCAAGGTGTCCGGATTCTGCACGGCGGCGATCCTGCACGCCGACGTGGAGGGCGACCGCCCCTACGTGGTGAGCGAGTGGGTGGACGGGCCGTCCCTCCAGCAGCTCGTGGACGAGGAGGGCGCGCGCGGCTTCGCCGTCGTCGAGCGCGTCGCGGTCGGCATGGCGATCGCCCTGGCCGCCGTCCACCGCGCGGGCGCCGTCCACCACGACCTGAAACCCGGGAACGTCCTCCTCGGCCGTGGCGGCCCCCGGATGAGCGACTTCGCCATCGCGCACGCCATGGAGGCCGTGAACGTGGCGTTCCGCGGTCACATGACCGAGGACCCGGCCTACAAGTCCCCCGAGCAGCTCAGCGGCATGGGCATCGGTCCCGCCGCCGACGTGTTCGCGTGGGCGTCGACCGTGCTGTTCGCCGCCGCGGGCAGGCCGCCGTTCGGCGAGGGCTCGCCGTCCGAGGTGATGCAGCGGATCGTCTACGACGAGGCCGACCTGTCGGCGGTGCCCGACTCCCTGCGCGAGGTGGTGACGGCCGCCCTGGTCAAGGACCCGGCCGAACGCCCGATGGCCAGGACGATCCTCGAACGACTGCTGGGCGCGGGCGGCGAGCTCGTCGAGCGCCTGCCGGCCTCGATGGTCGAGGAGGGCCGGGCCCTCGCGACGGGCGTGATGGTCCGCCACACCCTTCCCCGGGTCGCGCCGCCGCCGCGTCCGCCCGTGAACGTCCCGGGCAGCCCCATGGGAGCGGCGCCCCCGCCCGGGTTCGCGCCAGGCCCCGCCGCGCCGGCGGGCCCGCCGCCCGGCCCGCCTCCAGGGCCGCCGCCCGGCCCACCGGTGGGCCCCCCGGTGGGCCCGCCGGTGGAGTCCGCGTCGCCTTCCGTGCCGCTGCTCGGGAAGCTCGCGCGCTCCCGCCGCGCGCGTCCGGAGCCCGAGCCGCAGCCCGAGCCGCCCGCCGCCGAGCTGGATCCCGCCGCGTTCGAGGCGACCGCGACCTTCGACGCGGTCGGCCCGAACCGGACCGAGCAGCTCGCCCGCGCGGGCGAGCCCGAGCAGGCCGATCAGACCGCGCGGTTCGACGCCGTCGGCGCCGACCGGACCGCCATCTTCGACGCCGACCGGACCGCCACTTTCGACTCCGACCGGACCACCACTTTCGACTCCGTCGACATGCCCGCCCCGCCGGACCCCACCGCGCCGAACCCCCTCGTCCCCGGGCTGGGCCACGGCCGCGAGGGCGGCGGCGGGCACCGCTCCCCGGTCCGCTCCTCGCCCTTCGCGGCCCTCGCGAAGATGCGGCGGCCCGGCAACCACGTCCTCGGCCTGGCGCTGTCGCTGGTCATCGGCGTCAGCGTCGGCATCGCCATCATCGCCCTGGTGCTGTGGCCCCAGCTGAAGGCCGACGACGACGGGTCGCCGCCCGACAGCACCAACACGTCCGACAACCGCCCGGTCACCACGATCCCGGCCTCCTTCGCGGGGACGTGGAAGGGGACGGTGGTCAACACGGGCCGCAACGCGTCCTTCCCGGTGCAGATCACGTTCGAGACCGGCGGGACGACGGGGCGCGCCCTGTACCCGCGGGAGAACTGCAACGGCACCCTCCGGCTCGCGCGGGGCACCGAGAGCGCGCTCAGGATGAACCTGGAGATCGGCAAGCCGTGCACGTCCGGGGTCGTCCAGGTCACCCGGCAGCCGGACGGGACGCTCCAGTACACGTGGACGAAGCCGGGAACGAACCTCGGCTACGGCGGACGGCTCAGCCGGGCCTGACCTCCTTCTGCCACCTTTGGCAATACGTCCAATTTGTCGACTCATATCAGGACAGTTCCGCTAGGGTTTCCCCTCGATCGAAAACATCGATCATGGGCGGGACCGCCTCCGCGCGCTCCCCGGCAGAAGGAGGGGTATGCGGGCTGTCCACCGAAGGCTGCTGCTCGTCGGCTCGGTCGCGGCGTGCCTCGGCGCCGCCGCGGCGTTCCCGGTGCTCGCCGACGACGCGTCGTCCCTGGTGAAGGTGACGGCGGCGGAAGGCACCCCGGTCCCCGGCCGGTACATCGTCACGCTGAAGTCCGGAGCGTCCACCGACGCCGCCGCCAAGAAGGTCAAGGCGACGGGCGTCCGGCGCTTCGACGGCGTCCTCAACGGCTTCGCCGCGCGGCTGAACGCCGACCAGCTGGACAAGCTGCGCCGCGACGACCGCGTCGCCGCGATCGAGCAGGACCAGATCGTCAAGGCCACCACGACGCAGCGCGCACCGCTGCCCTGGGGGCTCGACCGCATCGACCAGCGGTCGGCGAAGCTGTCCAAGACCTACACCTACAAGTCGTCCGGCAAGGGCGTGAACGCCTACGTCGTCGACACCGGCATCGACGTCAGGCACGCGGAGTTCGGCGGCCGCGCCTCGATCGCCTGGGCGGCGAGCAGGTTCAACGGCGACGGACGCGACTGCAACGGCCACGGCACCCACGTCGCGGGCATCATCGGCTCCAAGACCTACGGCGCCGCCAAGTCCGTGAAGCTGCGGGCCGTCCGCGTCCTCGACTGCAACGGCGAGGGCTCGATGTCGGACATCGTCGACGCCGCCAACTGGCTGCGCACCCACGCCGTCAAGCCGGCCGTGGCGAACATGTCCCTCGGCGGACCCAAGTCCACCGCGGTGAACACCGCCGTGACGAACCTGTCCAAGTCCGGGGTGTTCACCTCCGTCTCCGCCGGCAACGAGAACGCCGACGCGTGCAAGGTCTCCCCGGCCGGCGCGGGCTGGGTCATGGCGGTCGGCGCGACCACCAAGACCGACACGCGCGCCTCGTTCTCCAACTGGGGCAAGTGCGTCGACATCAACGCCCCCGGCTACGGCATCTACTCCACCTGGCCCGGCAACCGCAGCAAGGCGCTCAGCGGTACCTCCATGGCCGCCCCCTACGTCAGCGGTGTCGCCGCCCTCTACCTGTCCACCCACCCGAAGGCCACGTTCCCGACGGTGCAGAAGGTGCTGAACGACAACTCCACCCACACCCTCAAGGGACTGCGTTCGCAGCCCAACAGGCTCCTGTGGAAGGGCAAGCTGTGAGTCCCGTCACGTAGGATGGCCCGGCTCCCAGCAAGGGAGCCGGGCATCTCGCGCCTTGGCCTCGTCCCACCACCGCAGGGGTCTACCCTTGGCGAGGCAGACGGCTCTTTAACGTTCATTGACCTTCGGCCATGACGAGAGGAGAACACGTGGAGACCCCCGCCTCCACCCGTCGGCACGCAGACCGCCGCCGTGGCCGGCGACGCGCCGCCGCGGCTCTCGTGGCCCTCGCCGCCGCGGTTCCCCTGGTCGCCTCCGCCACGCCGTCCGCGGCCGCGCCGGCGTCCCTTCCCCTCGACCCGGGCGACAGCGGCAAGTTCGCGAGGCTGAACCGCCAGATCGAGCAGCTCGACAAGGAGTACGGCGGCGACCTCGCCAAGCTGAAGGACGCCGAGTACGCCGCGAAGAAGGCGCTGGACAAGTCCAACGACCTCCAGCGCGACCTCCAGGAGGCCCGCGGCGTCGTCGCCCAGCTCGCCGCGTCCCAGTACATGACGAACGGCGAGGACCCCACCGTCACCTTCCTGGCCGACGCCGACCCGTCCGACCTGCTGAGCAACGCCACGCTGGTCAGCCATCTCGCCCAGAACAAGGCGGGCAAGGTCGCCCAGATCCAGAAGCTCGTCAACGACCAGCTCGCGGCCCGCAAGGCGGCCCAGCAGAAGATGACGGAGCTGAACAAGGAGATCAAGGACCTGAGGCGGCGCAAGTCGCAGATCCAGTCCCTGGTCAAGAAGTACAAGCCCGAGTCCCCGAGCGTCGGCATGGGCGGCGTCACCCCGCGCATGCTCAAGGTGAAGAACACCCTCGACCTGGAGATGGGCCCCTTCCCCACGATCGGCTGCGTCCGGCAGACCGGCGACCCGCAGGACCACGGCACCGGTCACGCCTGCGACTTCATGGTGACCACGGGCGGCGTCATGGCCTCCGGCAGCGCCCAGTCCCTGGGCGACCGCACCGCCGCCTACGCCATCGCCCACGCGAGCGCCCTGGGCATCAAGTACATCATCTGGCGCCAACGCATCTACGACCTCCGCAGCCCCGGCTGGCGCGCCATGGAGAACCGAGGCGGCGTAACCGCCAACCACTACGACCACGTCCACATCTCGGTCTTCTAACCGCACCCGCCCCGACCAGGCCCACAGCTCCGAGAGGGCACATCCAGGGCACTCACGCCCGGATTCGTTCCCCAGGTGTCATCGATCGCCTTGCGCACCCAATCGCAGCTCGACGGCATCAGATGCGCCCCCAGGCTGGCGGCTCGTGGAATCGTCGTAGCGTTTCAGTACGCTGCCTTTGCTGGAGACCGGTCTGAGCGCCCATCAGGGCCCGCGGCTCAGGGAGGGTGGGTATGGACCCGCTCCCGGATACGTCTCGGAGTGACAGAATCCCGTGGCCCCACCCTCCCTCCGCCGGTCGGCCGCCGTCGCCAAAGGCCGAGGCAAGAGCCTCGGGCGGACCGTTACTTGTACCAGTCGTCGCCGTCCGCGGCCGCCCGCGACTCCAGGTAGGCCTTCAGCGAGTCGGCTATCCAGATGCGTTCGTCGGTTTCGTGATCCCAGACGAAGACGGCGCCGGGGCGTCCTCCGGTCGGCAGGACATACGCGAACTGGTCCCCGCCGCCGTTGTCTCCCACGAACATGAACTGGTCGAACGGCTTGTAGAGAGCGGCGAGTGCGGCGTTCTGCCGGAACTCCGTGTTCTGGTCGATGATCTCGTGCACCGGCCACACCAGTCCGGAGCCGTAGTCGCCCAGGACCCCGTCGGTCTCTCGGAGCACCTCTCGCAGTTCGTCCGGGACTCTCTGCCCCAGCCGTTGCTCGATGTGATCGATGGCCGCGTCGGTGGCGGGCGCGGCGAACTCCGCATTGTCGTACAGCCGCTCGATCAGCTCTCTCCACATGGCTTCGCCTCTGACGCGCGATTGCGGCGCCGGTCTAGGGTCGGGGGATGGGTGAAATTGGGGAGCTTCCGCGGTATCGGGTGTTGACCGGGCCGGATGACGAGACGTTCTGCCGGCGGGTCAGTGAGGCGCTTGAGCTGGGGTACGAGCTGCACGGGTCGCCGTCGGTGACGTTCAACGGGCAGCGTGTCATCGTCGCTCAAGCGGTCGTTCGCCGCGCGGAATAGCGGGTGGCATGGGAAGGGCGCC
>NZ_JBEZJP010000096.1:0-23022 GCF_040653175.1 Actinomadura sp. NPDC048032 | reverse complement strand
CATGGCCAGCGGGACGCTGCGGAACGGGTTGAGCACGACCCCGCCGTCGCCGAGCTGGAACGCCGCTACCTCGCCCGGGAGGGCTTCGACGTCGAGATCGAGGCCGACCCCGCGCGGGCGCCCGCCGCCGCCCGGCGCCGGCGCCCCGACGTCGTCGTCCTGGACCTGTCCACCACCGCGCTGCCCGTCGACCTGTACCGGCGCGTCGCCGACACCGTCCGGCCCGCGCCCGTCGTCGCCGTCACCGGGCCCCTCGACCCGATGATCGAACGCGCCCTCGGCGACCACCGCGTCGAGCGGCCCTTCGGGCCCCGCGTCCTCGTCGCCGCCGTCGCCGAGGCCCTGCGCGCCGGCGCGCCCGCCGAGGCGCCCGGCCCCCTGCGCGCCGGCCGCGTCGCCCTCGAACCCCGCGACCGGGCCGCCCTCGTCGGCGAACGCCGCGTCGCCCTCACCGTCACCGAGTTCGACCTCCTCGAATTCCTCATGGCGCACCCAGGCCGCGTCTTCACCCGCGAGCAGCTGCTCGACGCCGCATGGGGGCCCGGCGCCGGCGCCGGAAGCCGCACCGTCGACGTCCACGTCGCCCAGCTGCGGGCCAAGCTCGGCGAAGGCAACCCCATCAGGACGGTGCGCGGCGTCGGCTACGTCCTGGACGCCTAGGGTGGACGGCGTGACTCGCGCGCGCCCACAAGCGTTCCTGCCGCACGCGGCCGTGCTCGCCGGGGTCGCCGGCGGGGTCCTGGTGATCGCGCTGCGGGCGGACCCCAACGAGCCGGGGCACTACCCGGGCTGCCCCTTCCTGACGCTGACCGGCTACTACTGCCCCGGGTGCGGGATGACGCGGCTCGTCTACGCGCTGGCGCACGGGCACGCGGGCACCGCGTTCGGCCTCAACCCGCTCCTCTTCGTCCTGCTGCCGGTCTTCGGCTACCTGTACGCGCGGTGGACGGTCAGGACCGCGCAGGGACTGCCCATGCGGTCCGCGCTGTTCAAGCCGGCCGTCGCGTATTCGTTCGTCGGCCTTCTCATCGTCTACTGGATCGCGCGCAACCTGCCGTTCGCGCACGTGCTCGCGCCCTGACGCGCGCGGCCCGGCCGGCGGGGAGACCGCACGGCCCTCCCGGGTGCGGGACGCGTCGGAGGGGGCGGCTACGATCGGTGCACGGAACGACCTGAAATAGGGGGCCTGCGACCTTGAGCGTTTTGGACGAGATCATCGAAGGCGTCCGGGCCGATCTCGCCGACAGGCAGCGCGAGGTCCCGCTCGACGCCCTCAAGGAGCGGGCGGCGAAGGCCCCGGCCCCGAGGGACGCGCTCGGCGCGCTGCGGGGGCAGGGCGTCTCGGTCATCGCCGAGGTCAAGCGCAGCAGCCCGTCCAAGGGCGCGCTCGCCGCGATCGCCGACCCCGCCGCGCTCGCCCGCGACTACGAGGCCGGCGGCGCCAAGGTGATCAGCGTGCTGACCGAGCGGCGCCGGTTCGGCGGCAGCCTGGCCGACCTCGCCGAGGTCCGCGCCAACGTCGACGTCGCCCTCCTGCGCAAGGACTTCATCGTCACCTCCTACCAGCTGTGGGAGGCGCGGGCCGCGGGCGCCGACATGGCGCTGCTGATCGTCGCCGCGCTGGAGCAGGACGCGCTGGTCTCGCTGGTCGAGCGCGCCGAGTCGATCGGGCTCGTCCCGCTCGTCGAGGTGCACACCGAGGAGGAGGCGGCCCGCGCGGTCGACGCCGGCGCCAAGGTCATCGGCGTGAACGCCCGCGACCTGCGCACGCTGCAGGTCGACCGCGGCGTGTTCGCCCGGGTCGCGCCCCTCATCCCCAAGGACGTCGTGAAGGTCGCCGAGTCCGGGGTGCGGGGCCCGCACGACCTGCTCGCCTACGCCTCCAGCGGCGCCGACGCGGTGCTGGTCGGGGAGAGCCTCGTGATCGGCAAGGACCCGCGCGCCGCGGTCGCCGACCTCGTCGCCGCCGGCGCCCACCCGGCGCTGCGCCAGAGCGGCTGAGACACCCCCGCGACGAGTGGATAGGGTTACGGGCATGCAGGTCGAACCGCTCCGGGAGCGATGGCGGGGCTAGTCCAGGACCCCAGTGACCGGATCAGCCGCTTCTCCCACGACAGGACGCGTTTTCTCATGACCATGGACACCGCCGCGCGCGGTGCTAGCCCTGCCCGACGCCACGGGCCACTTCGGCCCCTTCGGCGGGCGCTTCGCCCCCGAGGCCCTCATGGCGGCCCTGGACGAGCTCGCTCGCGAGTTCGAGACCGCCAAGAACGACCCGGCCTTCGTCGCCGAGCTGGAGGACCTGCTCGCCGGCTACGCGGGCCGTCCCAGCCTGCTGACGGAGGCCCGGCGCTTCTCCGAGCACGCGGGGGCCCGGGTGCTGCTCAAGCGCGAGGACCTCAACCACACCGGCTCCCACAAGATCAACAACGTGCTCGGCCAGGCGCTGCTCACGCGGCGGATGGGCAAGTCCCGCGTGATCGCCGAGACCGGCGCCGGCCAGCACGGCGTCGCCACCGCCACCGCCGCGGCCCTGCTCGGCCTGAGCTGCACCGTCTAGGACCCACGGGATGGTCCTCCGGCTCCCCGGCGCCGCTCACGGTAGGCGCTCCCACGTTGCATGCACGTTGCGATCATCCGGTCACGGACCGTGCCGTGATCCGGTCAGGCGGGATCCGGCGAATCGGTTGCACCGCCCAGGCGATGGACCGATGCTCGAACGGAGCCGGATGTCGTTCCGGGAGAAAGGGCTGATGGTGGTGCGCGAGCCGGGGACCGTCCGGACGCCGATCGCCGAGTCGTGGCGGCGCTCCGAAGACGCCGACGTCGACGCGGGCATGGACGCGGCGCCCCTGGTGTTCGACCGGGACTCCCTGGCCGACGCCCGCGGCGTCCACCCCCTCGAACCGCACCTGCCGATGCTCCAGGCGCTGCTGCGGCGGGTCGCCGACGAGACCGAGCACCTGATGGTGATCACCGACGCCGCCGGGCACGTGCTGTGGACGCAGGGCCCGGCCTTCGCCCGCCGCGCCGCCGAGGCCATCGGCCTGACCGCGGGCTTCCTGTGGTCGGAGGACGCCGTCGGGACCAACGGCATCGGCACCGCGCTCGCCTCCGGCCGGCCCGAGTACGTGTACGCCGCCGAGCACGTCGCGCACGTCCTGCACCGCTGGTCGTGCGCCGGCGCGCCGATCACCGACCCCGACTCGGGGCGCGTGGTCGGCTGCATCGACGTCAGCGCGACGGTGCAGGCGCTGCACCCGGCGACCGTCGCGCTCGTCGCCGCCGCGGCGCGGCTGGCCGAGGCGCGGCTGGAGAACGAGATGCTGGTGCGCGACCAGCGGCTGCGCGAGCGGCTCCTGCCGCATCTGCGGGGGCTGCGCGGCACCGGCGTGCTCGCCACCGTCACCGGCCGCATCCTCGCCGCACCGGGGGGCGGGCTGGTCGGCCGGCGCGTCGCCGTCCCCGAGCCCGGCGGGACGGTCGAGCTGCCGGACGGCCGCACCGCCGTCGCCGAGCCCCTGGGCGAGGCGTTCCTGCTGCGGATCCCGGGGGCGCGGGGCCTGGTCGACGACGGCGCCCGGTCCGGGCGCGGCCTGGCGGCCAGGCCCGCGGCCGTCGAGGCGCCGCTGCTGACGCTGGCGCTGCTGGGCGACGGGCCGCACGCGCTGCTGGACGGGCGGAGGTTCGACCTGACGCTGCGGCACGCCGAGATCCTCGCGCTGCTGGCGCTGCATCCGCGGGGCCTCAGCGGCGACCGGCTGTCGCTGTGCCTGTACGGCGACGAGGGCAGCGCGGCGACCGTCCGCCCGGAGATCCACCGGCTCCGCCACCAGTTCGGCGACGTGGTGCGCGCCCGCCCCTACCGGCTGGGCTGCGCCGTCGACGCCGACTTCCTCGCCGTCCGGCGGATGCTCGACGAGGGGGACGTCGCCGGTGCCGTGCGGTTGTACGGGGGGGAGCTGCTGCCGCGCTCGGACGCGCCCGCCGTCCGCGCGGAACGCGACGAGCTGGCGGTGCGCGTCCGGCGGCAGGTGCTCGACGGCGGCGGCGCCGACGTGCTGTGGGCCTACGCGCAGACCGAGCCGGGGCGCGGCGACCTGGAGGTGCTGGAGCGGCTGCGGGGCGTCCTGCCGCCGGGGGATCCGCGGCAGGCCGCCGTGACCTCGCGCAGCGCCCGGCTGCTCAGCGGCGAGCCGTAGGAGGCGGCACCGCGGCGGCGAGGTGGGCGCAGTCGTTGTAGCAGACGGCCGCGAGGCCGCTCCCGTCGTGGCGCCAGCGGGTGACCGACGCGTTGGCGACGGGCTCCTTCTCGATCCGCATGACCTCCGCCTCGGTCAGCTCCTCCACCAGGTAGCGGGTCATCACGATGATCGCGTCGTGGGCGACGACCAGGGCCCGGCCGCCGGGGGCGCCGGTCTGCAGGTCGCGGTAGAAGCTGCGCAGCCGCAGCGCCAGGTCGGCCCACGACTCGCCGCCGGGCGGGCGGTGGTAGAACTTGCCGAGGTGGCGCAGCCGGTCGGCCTCTTCCGGGAACCGCGCGCGGACGCCGCGGGGGGTGAGCCCCTGCAGGATGCCCTGCTCGCGGTCGCGGATCCGCTCGTCCACCTGGATCCGCGGGGCGGCGAAGGTCGTCTCGGCGAGCGCGATCCGGGCGGTGTCGAGCGCGCGCACGTAGGGGGAGGCGATCACCGTCGTGGGGCGCTCGTCCTCGGGGAGGTCCTCCAGCCAGCGGCCGAGCGCCGCCGCCTGCGCCCGCCCGGTGTCCGACAGCGGGACGTCGGCGTCTCGCTCGGGGATGTCGACCTCCTCGGCGTCGGTGCCGAGGACGGCCTGGTAGGCGAGGTTGCCGGTGCTCTCTCCGTGCCGGGTCAGGGTCAGCCATCGCAGCGCGTTCACGCCCGCCATGCTGCCATGCCCGGCGGCTTCCCGATCCCGCGCCGCCGGAGCCGGGGCCCGCCGGGCGGCGGCGCGGTTGCTCTACAGCCGGTAGTACTCTTTGGTGCCGTGACGAACGTGCTGTCCGCCACGACCATCGTGGTGGCGCTCCTGGCCGCCGGCTACGCGCTGGTGACGGCGCTGCGCGGCCGGGCGATGGGCGCCGCCGACCTCGGCGCGTTCGGCGTCCTGGAGGTGCTGCTGGTCGCGCAGGCCGTGGTCGCCTTCGTCAAGCTCTCCGGCGGCGAGGGGCCGGAGGGCCCCGCCACCTTCGTCGGCTACCTGCTGGGATCGCTGCTGATCCCCGTCGCCGGCGCCGGGTGGGGGCTGCTGGAGCGCACCCGGTGGGGCCCCACGGTGCTCGTCGTGGCCGGGGTGGCCGTCGCCGTCATGATCGTGCGGATGAACCAGCTGTGGAGCGGCACCGGTGCCTGACCCCGAACACGAGACCGCCCGCGAGACCGAGCCCGTCCGCGAGACCGAGCCCGTCCCCGAGACCGCGGTCCGGGAGCCGCTGGCCCGCGCGGACGACGGCGCCCGCGCCGGCGCCGAGGCCCGCACGGGCGGCGGTGCCCGGCCCGGCGCCACCGCCGGTGGGCCGGGACGGCTGCTGGTCGCCGTCTACGCGGTCTTCGCGCTCGCGGCCGGTGCGCGGGCGGGGGTGCAGATCGCCACCCGCTTCTCCGACGCGCCGGTCGCCTACCTGCTGTCGGCGGTCGCCGCCGCCGTCTACGTCGTGGCGACGGTGGCCCTGGCCCGGGGCGGCCGGACCTCGTTCCGGATCGCAGTCGCCGCCTGCGCGACGGAGCTGGCGGGCGTGCTCGCCGTGGGCACGCTCAGCGTCGCCGACCGCGCCGCGTTCCCCGACGAGACCGTCTGGTCCGTCTACGGGCGCGGTTACGGGTTCGTGCCTCTGATCCTGCCCGTCGTGGGCCTGCTGTGGCTGCGCCGCACCGCCCGCAGAGGTGGCGGAACCCCCGCGGGCGGTGGGCGCCCTGTGAGCGGCGGCGTGTGAGCCCTCCGGCCACAGGTGTCTGTGGGTCATGCCGTCCTCCTGCCAGAGGGGCCGGTCACGCCGCGGCGTGCGCCGAGCTGGGGGAGCCGACCGGCAGGGCGCGCACGGCGGCCCGGGCGATCGCCTCGATCTCCTCGGGGGAGCGGTCGGCGGTCGGGTTGCGGCGCATCCAGCGGATCAGCTTCAGCGGCGGGGCGAACACGATGCCGTCGGCGGTGAACGGCGTGCGGGCGAGCTTGCCGCCGTGCACGGCCAGCACCGGCGTCACCGACACCGGCGTCCCGGCGGCGCGGGAGACCGCCTCCGCGGCGGCCTCGGCCCGCGCGGTCAGGCCGCGGACGAGCTTGGTCTGCGTCCGGCCGTCGATGAAGAGCCTGCCGCCGTGCTGGGAGACCTCGGCCCCGGGCGACCACGCCTCGTTGTGCACGAGCCAGACGCCGCCGGGCCCGACCACCAGTTCGTCGGCGATGCCGTGCCCGGGAACCGTCCGGGCGTGCAGCACGCGGTGCCCGCGCCGCTCCAGCGTGTAGCGCAGGAACCGGTCCATGCGCTGGTCGCCGCGCAGCCCGAGGCGCCACACCCGCGACGCGCTGTAAATGCGCCAATGGACGAGCGTGTCAGCTGTCGCCACCAGAACGGCCATCGCGATTCCGAAAACGGCGTTGACGAGCAGCCCGCACAGCACGAGCGTCGCCGCCGCCAGAAAGGCGCGTGTCCGCAATCGTCCTTTTCGGCCCCGCTGCCAGAGTTCCTCGTACACCGCCTGCGGCGAGCCGCCGGTGAAAGCGGGGCGGTCCCTGAGGTAGATGGAGCTGCCGAACATGTCCGTCCTCCCAGCACCTGCTTAGACGCCACCAGTATGGGGATGCTCCGGCATTCCCGCCACACTTTGCGAGGTGACTTAAATCAAACTTCCGCGCCACTTCTTGGGCCTGGGACATTGCTCACCTGCCCGTTCGGGTGTGATTGGGTGAGATGATTCGGGGAACACTGGAGAAGAGCCCCCCGAGATTGGCTGAAAGGCGCGGTGCAACTATCACCGCAAGATTCAAAGCCCTTTTCATTGCAATTGTTTGCGCCGGGGCGCGGGCGGCGCGGCAGACTGGGACGATGCACCTCAGCGCCGCCGAAGGCCTCCCCGTCCGCCAGGCCGTCCCCGCCCTGCGCGCGGCTCTGGACGAGCACGGCGCGGCCGTCCTGGCGGCGCCGCCCGGCACCGGGAAGACCACCCTGGTCCCGCTCGCCCTCGCCGGGCTCGCCCTCGCGCAGGGTCAGGGCGCCCCGCCCGCGCCCGGCAGGGTCCTGGTCCTGGAGCCCCGCCGCCTCGCCGCCCGCGCCGCCGCGCGCCGCATGGCCTGGCTCCTCGGCGAACGCGTCGGCGGCCGGGTCGGCGTCACCGTCCGCGGCGAGACTCGCCCCGGTTCCCGCGTCGAGGTCGTGACCACGGGCGTGGTCCTGCAGCGCCTCCAGTCCGACCCCGAGCTCGACGGCGTCGGCACGGTGATCCTGGACGAGTGCCACGAGCGGCACCTGGACGCCGACACCGCGCTGGCGTTCCTGCTCGACGTCCGCGCCGCGCTGCGCCCCGACCTGCGCCTGGTCGCCGCGTCGGCGACCGCCGACACCGGCCCGTGGTCGCGCCTGCTCGGCGGCGCCCCGGTCGTGGAGACCGCGGCGGCGCTCCATCCGGTCGAGACGGTCTGGGCGCCGCCGCCGCGCCCCCTCCCGCCGCCGCACGGCATGCGCGTCGACCCGGGGTTCCTCGCGCACGTCGCCGCGACCGCCCGCCGGGCGCTGGCCGAGCGCGACGGCGACGTCCTGTGCTTCCTGCCGGGGGTCGGCGAGATCACCCGGGTCGCCGGGCTGCTGTCCGGCGCGCCCGCCGAGATCCTGCAGATCCACGGCCAGGCGCCGGGGCGCGTGCAGGACGAGGTGCTCGCGCCCGCGTCGCGCCGCCGGATCGTCCTCGCGACCTCGGTGGCCGAGTCGAGCCTCACCGTTCCCGGCGTCCGCGCGGTCGTCGACTCCGGCCTCGCCCGCGAGCCGCGCACCGACCACGCCCGCGGCCTCGGCTCGCTCACCACCGTCCGCGCGTCCCGCGCCACCGCCGACCAGCGCGCCGGGCGCGCCGGGCGCGAGGCCCCCGGCGCCGTCTACCGGTGCTGGACGCAGGCCGAGCACGACCGGCTCCCGGCCCGTCCCCGCCCCGAGATCGAGCTGGCGGACCTGACCGGCTTCGCCCTCCAGGCGGCCTGCTGGGGCGACCCCGGCGCGACCGGCCTCGCCCTGCCCGACCCGCCCCCGGCCGCCGCGATGGACGCCGCCCGCTCCACCCTGCACGCCCTCGGAGCCCTGCGGGACGGGCGCGCCACCGACCGCGGCCGCCGGCTGGCCCGCGTCGGCCTGCACCCCCGCCTGGCCCGCGCCCTCCTGGACGGCGCCCTCCTGGACGGCGCCCCGCGGGTCGGCGCCCGCGACGCGGCGCAGATCGTCGCCCTGCTCTCCGAGCCGCCGCCCCGGTCGGCGGGCGACGACCTCACCGCCGTCTGGCGCGGCCTGCGCGGCCGGAGCCGCCCCGCCGACCCGCACGCGGCGCGCTGGCGCGACGAGGCGGCCCGCCTCCAGAGGTCGCTCACCGCGGACGCCGGGGCCCCGCCGGGGATCGGCGACGACCGCGTCGCGGGGACCGTGGTGGCGCTGGCGTTCCCGGAGCGGGTCGCGCGGGCGCGGCGGGGGAGCGGCTACCTGATGGCCTCCGGGACGGGGGCCGAGCTGGCGGAGGGGTCGGCGCTGGCCGGGGCGCGGCCCGGCTGGCTCGCGGTCGCGGCGGCCGACCGTCCCGCCGGGTCGGCGTCGGCGCGGGTGCGGCAGGCCGTGGTGATCGACGAGGAGGTCGCGCGGTCCGCGGCGGCGCCGCTGGTGGAGACGGCCGAGGAGGTCGTGTGGCGCGACGGGGACGTGGTGGCGCGCCGCGTCGAGCGGCTCGGCGCGATCGAGCTGGAGGCGCGGCCGCTGCGCGACCCCGACCCCGGTCTCGTGCGCGCCGCCCTGCTGGACGGGGTGCGCGCGGAGGGGCTCGGGCTGCTGCGCTGGACGCCGGCGGCCGTCGCGCTGCGTGAGCGGCTGGCGTTCCTGCGCGCGGCCCTCGGGGAGCCGTGGCCCGCCGTCGACGACGCGGCGCTGCTGGAGCGGGCGCCGGAGTGGCTGTCGGGCGCGCGGCGTCGGGCGGACCTGGCGCGGGTCGACGTCGCCGGACTGCTGCGCGGCCTGCTGCCGTGGGACCTGGCGAAGCGGCTGGAGGAGTACGCGCCCGAGCGGATCGAGGTCCCGTCGGGGTCGCGGATCCGGGTCGACTACTCGGGAGAGCGCCCCGTCCTCGCCGTGAAGCTGCAGGAGCTGTTCGGGTGGGACGCGGCGCCGCGGCTCGCCGGGGGGCGGGTGCCCCTGGTGGTGCACCTGCTGTCGCCGGCGGGACGCCCCGCGGCGGTCACCGCGGATCTGGCCTCGTTCTGGGGCGAGGGGTACCGGGCGGTCCGGGCCGAGCTGCGCGGCCGCTACCCCAAGCACCCGTGGCCCGAGGACCCGGCGCGGGCCGTGCCGACGAAGCGGACCAGGCGGGCTAGCGGGAGCTGATCAGCGCCTCGATGCCGTCCAGGACGCGGGCGAGGCCGAACTCGAAGGCGCGCCCGGGCGCGACGGCGGAGCCGTACTCGTACCCGACGGCGGCGCCGACGCGGGTGCCGAGCGGGTAGTCGTCCTCGTTCACCAGCGTCTCCAGGAGGGGGGCGCTCGCCTCCCACCACTGCTCGTCGGTCATGCCGCTGCGGCGCTCGGCCTCGGCGGCGTTGACCGACACGCGGGCGGCGCTCTCGGCGAAGCCGGTCACGAGCGCGACGACCGAGTCCATCTCCACGTCGCTGAGGCCGAGGCCGTCCACGGCGCGCAGCTCGTACTCGAACTTGGCGCACGTGTTCGGGCCGAGCGGCGGCCGGACCGTGGTGATCTGCAGCAGCCACGGGTGCCGGTGGAACAGCGCCCAGTTGTCGCGGGCGATGTGCTCCAGGCGGGCCCGCCAGGAGTCGTGGGCGGGGGGCTCCAGCTCGGCGAACGCGCGGTCGACCATGACGTCGACGAGCTCCGCCTTGCCCGGCACGTAGGTGTAGATCGACATGGGGGAGACGCCCAGGTCCTCGGCGATGCGGCGGATCGACAGCCCGTCCAGGCCCTCGGCGTCGGCCAGCCGGATCGCCGCCCGGACGATCTCCTCCGCGGTCAGCCGCGGCTTGGGCCCGCGCCTGGGGCGCTCCCGCACCCCCCACAGCAGCTCCAGGGTGCGTCTGGGGTCGCCCGCCCCGCTGTACTCGGTCACCGGCCGATCCTCTCAGGGATGAAACTCTGTACTGCGTACGTTATATTGGCCGCGATGGTAAATCCGTACTGCGTACATAGTTTTGGAGGACGGGTGACGGAACCACGGTTCGCGGTCGTCGCCGAGGGGCTGCGCAAGCGCTACGGCGGCACCGAGGCCCTCGCCGGGCTGGACCTGCGCGTCCCCGCCGGGACCGTGCACGGCCTGCTCGGCCCGAACGGCGCGGGCAAGACCACCGCCGTCCGGATCCTGACCACGCTGGCCCGGCCGGACGGCGGCGTCGCCCGCGTCGCCGGGCACGACGTGGTCCGCGACGCGGTCGAGGTGCGGCGCCGCATCGGGCTCGTCGGGCAGCACGCGGCGGTCGACGAGGTGCTCGGCGGGCGGCAGAACCTCGTCATGTTCGGCCGCCTGCACCACCTCGGCGCCGCGCGGGCGCGGCGGCGGGCGGACGAGCTGCTGGAGCGGTTCCGGCTCACCGACGCCGCCGCCAAGCCCGCGGGGGAGTACTCGGGGGGCATGCGGCGGCGGCTCGACCTGGCCGCGTCGATGATCCTCGCGCCGCCCGTGCTGTTCCTGGACGAGCCGACCACCGGCCTCGACCCGCGCAGCCGGGGCGAGGTGTGGGACGCGATCCGCGACCTGGTGGACGGCGGCACGACCGTCCTGCTTACCACCCAGTACCTGGAGGAGGCCGACCGGCTCGCCTCCGGCGTCTCGGTGATCGACCACGGCCGCGTCATCGCCGAGGGCGCCCCCGACGAGCTCAAGGCGCGGCTCGGCGGCGACCGCGTCGAGGTCGTCGTGGACGACCCCGGGGACCTCGCCGCCGCCGCCGAGATCGTCGGCCGGGTCGCGAACGGCGAGGCGGACGTCGACGCCGAGGCCCTGCGGGTCGGGGCGCCGGTGTCGGGGCGGGCCGCCGCGCTGACCGAGGCCGTCCGGGCCCTGGACGAGGCGGGCGTCGCGGTCGCCGACATCGGCCTTCGCCGCCCGACGCTGGACGAGGTGTTCCTGCACCTCACGGAGAAGAAGGAGGCCGTTCTTTGAGCGAAGCGAGCCGGGGGGCGTGGGGGGTCGTCCCCCCACAAGGAGGCCGTTCTTTGAGCGTCCGGACGATGAGGTGGGCCGCGGCCGACGGGTGGGTGCTGACCAACCGGGCCCTCGCCCACTGGGCGCGCAAGCCGGGCGAGGTCGCCGTCGGGCTGCTGTTCCCGGTGATGGTCGTGCTGATGATGGGCTACCTGTTCGGCGGGCAGATGGACGTCCCCGGCGGCGGCAGCTACCGGGCGTTCATCGTCCCCGGCATGTTCGCGCTGACGATGGCGTTCGGGGTCGAGACGACGTTCGCCGCGATAGCCAGCGACGCGAGCAAGGGGGTGACCGACCGGTTCCGGTCGATGCCGATGGCCTCGTCCGCCGTCGTCGTGGGCCGGGCCACCGCCGACATGCTGCACTCGGTCGTCGCGCTGGCCGTGATGGCGGCCTGCGGCGTGCTGATCGGCTGGCGCGTCCACGACGGCGCGGGCAGGGCCCTCGCGGGGCTCGGCCTCCTGCTGCTGCTGCGCTTCTCGCTGGTCTGGCTCGGCGTCTACCTCGGCCTGGTCGCCAAGGGGCCGGAGTCGGTGGCGGCCGTGCAGATCCTGGTGTGGCCGATCGGGTTCCTGTCCAGCGCCCTGGTGGCGCCGAGCACGATGCCGGGCTGGCTCGGCGCGGTGGCCGAGTGGAACCCCATGTCGGCGACCGTGACGGCGTGCCGGGAGCTGTTCGGCGAGCCCGTGGCCGGCGGGTCGTGGGCGGCGCAGCACAGCGTGCTGATGGCGGTCGTGTGGCCGCTGGTGATCGCGGCGGTGTTCTTCCCGCTGTCGGTCCGCCGCTACCGCGCCCTCGGCCGCTAGGGCAGGAGGGACGCCCGGTGCCGGGCCGAGGCGGTGCCCGGCGCCGGCCTCCCCGCCCGCGACCAGATCGGCATGCTGCGCGCGGGCTCGGCGGGGCTGCTCGACACGACGGACCGGCTCGTCCAGGACGCCGCGCCGTTCGTCGAGCGGGCCAAGCGCACGGCGCGGGAGCGCTACCCGGCGGCGCTCCGGCTGCGCGGCGCCTACCGCAGGTTCCAGGGCGGGACGCGACGGCCCGACGCCGAGACGAGAACGAGGTGAGCGCCCGTATGGGGGATTCCGGTAAGTCCGTCTACCTGCATGTCGGGGCGCCGACGGCCGAGGCGGACTTCCTGCACCGAGCGCTGTGGAGCAACCGGCGGCGGCTGGGCGACGCCGGTGTCTGCTACCCGGTCACGGGGCCGCAGGAGCACTTCGCGGCCGTGATGGACCTGCGCGAGATGAGCTGGGGCGGCCACCGGGACCCGGACTGGGACGGCGCGTGGGACCGTGTCGTGGAGCGCGCCCGCGACTGGGACGGCCCCGCGGTCGTCTTCTCCCAGCCTCTGCTGGGCGGGGCGACCGAGCAGCAGGTCAAGCGGGCCGTCTCGGCGCTGGAGCCCGCCGAGGTGCACGTGGTCCTCGCCACCCGCGACCTCGGCTGGCAGCTGATCCTCGACTGGCAGGAGCAGATCCGCCACGCGCACACCATCACGTTCGAGCGCTTCGTCGACGATCTCGTCGCGCTCGGCATCGACGCGCCGGAGCCGTACGGGGAGATGTTCTGGGGGCTGCACGACCCGGTGCGGGTGCTGCGGGCCTGGGGGTCGGCGGTGCCGCGGGAACGCGTCCACGTCCTCACGCTGCCGCCGCCGGGCGGCCGCGCCGGCCTGATGTGGGAACGCTTCAGCGCCCTGGTCGGCGTCGAGGACGGGGTGTGCGACCTCGGCGGCATCCCCGGCGACGAGCCGCTGTCGGCGGTCGAGGCGGAGCTGCTCCGCCGCCTGAACGAGAGGATCGGCACGACACTCGGCGGCGACTACGAGCACATGGTCCAGGACCACCTCCTCGGGCGCGGCGCCGCCGGATCCGGGGGGTCGACGCGGCTCGCCGACGGGACGGACCGCACCCGGATGGGGCTGCCCGCCCGGCACGCCGAGTGGGCCGCGGACCGGACCCGCGAGCTGGCCGAGTCGCTGCGCGCCTCCGGCTACGACGTGGCCGGCGACCTGGACGAGCTGACCACGTCCCGGGTCCCGGAGGCCGCGATGCTCCCCGGCGACGTCCCGGAGGAGCTGGTCGCGACCGCGTCCGTCGAGGTGGCGGCGCACCTGCTGGAGGAGCTGTCCCTGGCGCGCGAACGCGTCGGCCTCGCCCACCTGCACAGCGAGATGGCGGGCGTGAAGGAGAACCTGGAGCGGCTCATGGAGACCGCCGCGTCGCCGTCGCCGGCGCTGCAGCGCGCCGCCCGCCGGGCCGCGGGCAGGCGCAACCCGTGACCCCGGGCACGAGGAGCGGCAACGGACCGTCCGTCACCGCGGTCGTCGTCACCTACAACCGGCGCGACCTGCTCGGCGAGGCCCTGACCGCGCTCGGCGCCCAGACGCGGCCCCCGGACCGGATCGTCGTGGTCGACAACGCGTCCGCCGACGGAACCGCCGCGATGGTCGCCGAGCGGTTCCCCGGCGTGCACCTGCTCGCCCTGCCCCGCAACATCGGCGGGGCCGGCGGGTTCAGCGCGGGCATGGCCCGGGCGATGGGCGAGGGCGCGGATCTGCTCTGGCTGCTCGACGACGACACCGTGCCCGAGCCGGAGGCCCTCCGAGCCCTGCTGGACGCGCGGGAGGCCGCGACCGGCGAGGACGGGCCGCCCGTGCTCGTGGCGAGCCGGGTCGTCTGGACCGACGGCCGGGACCACCCGATGAACACCCCCCGCCCCAAACCGCGGGCGACGGCCGCCGAGTCGCGGGTCGCGCACGCGGCTGGCTGCGTGCCGATCCGGTCCGCGTCGTTCGTGTCCGCGCTGGTGGACGCGGCGGCGGTGCGCGAGCGCGGGCTGCCGGTCGCCGACTACTTCCTCTGGAACGACGACTTCGAGTTCACGACGCGGCTGCTGCGCGGGCGCCGCGGGCTGCTCTGCCCCGGCAGCGTCGTCGTGCACAAGACCAGGGAGTTCGGCGGGACGGACGCGGACCCGGGCGACCGCTTCTTCTACGAGGTGCGCAACAAGATCTGGCTGTTCACCGGGAGCCGCGGGCTCGCGCCGCCCGAACGGGCCCTGTACGCGGGGTCGACGGCGCGGCGCTGGGCGCGCACGTTCGCCGGCTCCTCCGACCGCGCGGTGCTGCGCCGGGCGCTGGCCCGGGGCGTGAAGGACGGCCTGTTCACCCGCCCGAGGCCGACCGCCGCGATCCTGCGGGAGGCCGGTGTCCTGCCAGAAGCCGAGTTACCTCCCGACGGTCGCGGCCATGGTCGCGACGGCTAGCCGGCCCCGGGACGGGACCGCGCGCGTCACTCGCCTGCTCGCCGGTCCGGCGCCGCCGATCGCGTGCGCCGCGCTGACGCTCGCCGTGGCGCTCGTCGGCATCGGCACCCCGTCCCTGTGGCTCGACGAGGGCGCCACGATCAGCATGACGACCCGGTCGTACGGCGACATGCTGCGCGTCTTCCCGCATCTGGACCTCGTGCACGCCCTCTACTACATGCTCATGAAGCCGTGGGTGGCGGTGTTCGGGACGGGCGCGCTCGCGCTGCGGCTGCCCAGCGCGCTCGCCATGGCTGCGGCCGCCGCGGGCCTCGCCGTCCTCGGCCGGCGCTGCCTCGGGCCGCCGGCCGGGCTCGCGGCCGGGCTGGTGTGGGCCGCCGGTCCGCAGACGAGCCGGTGGGCGCAGGAGGCGCGCTCCTACGCCATGACCGCGGCCGTCGCGGTGCTCGCCACCTACCTGCTCGTTCGGGCCCTCGACCGGGACGGACGGCGTCCCTGGCGGTGGTTCGCCGGCTATGCCCCCGCGGTCGCGGTGCTGGGGTTCCTGCACCTGGACGGGGCCCTGCTGCTCGCGGCGCACGGCGTGACCGTTCTGCTGACCCGTCCCAGGGCCGGGGTGTGGCTGCGCTGGCTGGCGTCCGCGGCGGTGGCCGCGGCCCCGCTCGTGGTTCTGACACTCGCGGCGCAGGACCAGAAGCGCCAGGTGGAGTGGCTTCCCCGGCCGTCGTGGGACGTCGCGTGGACGCAGCTCCAGTTCCTGACCGGAGACCGCGCGCTCGTCGCGCCGGTCGTGGCGCTCGCTCTGCTCGGCGTGGCGGCGAACATCTCGGGCCGCGTCTCCGTCCCGCACCGCACGGCCTCCCTTGCCGCCGTCGCGCTTCCCTGGGCGCTCGTGCCGACCGTGCTGCTGCTCCTCGTCTCCAGCGTGACGGACCCGGTCTTCTACTACCGGTACACGACCTACTGCCTGCCCGCCGTCGCGCTGCTCGTCGGCGCCGGCCTGGCCGGGCTGCTCGCCGTCGCCCGCCGCCCCGCCGCCCGCGCCGTACCGGTGGCCGCGGCGGCGGCGGTGCTCGTGGTCCCGTCCCTGCGCGTCCACGGCGACATCCGCCGCCAGGACAGCCGCCTCGACGACATGCGCGCCGCCGCCGACGCCGTCCGCGCGCACGCCCGGCCCGGGGACGCCATCGTCTACCTCGCCGGGAGCGCCCGGTGGAGCGCCGCCGCCTACCCCGGCGTCTTCGGACGGCTGCGCGACGCCGGCGTGAGCACCGACCCGGTGGCCGCCGCCAACCTCAAGGGCCGTGACCTGCTCCCCCGCGAGCTGCCGCCGAGGCTCGCCGGGACGGACCGGGTGTGGGTGATGAACCACCGCTCCCTCGACCCGCACAACCCGATCATCGAACGGCGGGAGCGCGCGGTGCAGTCCGCCGGGCCCTGGAGGAGGGCCGGGACGTGGACGTACCGGGGCGGCTGGCTCGTCCTGTTCGAGCGGACGGGCCCCTACCGCAGTTCCAGGTAGTCGACCTGCCCCTGACCGTCGAGGCGGCGCAGGCCGATCGTGTTCCAGCCCGCCGCCAGCTCCACCGTCGCGGGCACGTCCGCCCAGTCGGCGCCCGCCGTGGCGCGCAGCCGTACGGACGTCGCGGCATAGCCGTTCACCGACATCTCCAGGTCGGAGTCGCGGCCGGAGCGGTTGGCGTACCGGGTGCGGACCGCGTAGCTCCCGGCGGTGGGCGCGAACACCGGCACCTCGACGCGGCAGTCGTCGCGCGCGAAAGGCCCGACCGCCGACCCCCCGGACGCGTTGGGCCGCGCCAGCGCCGAGACGCAGCCGTTCAGCCGCCCCCGCTCCGCCTCGTACCGGACGGGGACGCCCCGGACGGCGGGACGCGCGCCGTCCCAGCCGAGGCGGGCGACGTACATGCCGCGGGTCACCCGGGAGCCGCCGTGGTGGTCGAGGATGCCGTGGAAGACGAGGTAGTCGCCGGTGTCGTCGGCGAACACGTCCGCGCTGCCCGGCCCCTCGACCTTCCCGCCGTACAGGCCGGTGGACTGGACGGCGCCGCCCTTGGCGTACGGCCCCTCGATCGACGAGGCCACCGCGTAGCGCGTCTGGTACTCCGGCGTGAAGTACCAGCCCGCCGAGTACAGCAGCACGTACTTCCCGCCGCGCCGGACCAGGTCGGGCGCCTCCACCAGGACGGGCTCGTCCGCCGCACGCCCCATGATCAGCCTCGCCGGGCCGGCCGGGCGCAGCCCGTCCGGGCTCAGCCTGACCAGGTAGATCGCGGCCGTCTTCTGGTCGTCGGTCTTGTAGAGCAGGTAGCGGGTGCCGTCCGGCTCGACGTAGGACCCGGGGTCGATCGCTCCGCCGAGGTCCAGCGGGCAGACCAGCGGCCCGCCCTCCTGCGGGACGAACGGGCCCGCGGGCGAGGACGCGGTCGCGACCCCGATGCACTGCTCGTCGCCGTCCCTGCGGCGCGCGGAGAAGTACAGCACGTAGGTGCCCTCGGGCTCGCGCGGCGCGACCACCTCGGGCGCCCAGGTCCAGCCTCCGGCGGCCCAGGCCGGGAGCCGGGCCAGGCCGTCGCCGGGCCTCGTCCTCCACGGCCCGGTCGGCGACGGGGCCGTCGCGACCGGCATCGTCGCGTCCGCGTTGTTGGTGCCGTAGGCGAAGTACGTCCCCGCCACCTTGATCACGGTGGGGTCGGCGAAGGACCCGTCGATCACCGGTGCGGCGGGCGAGTAGCCGGGCGGGTCGATCGCCGCCGGAGTGCCCGCCGGGCTCGGCGGCGGCGCGCCAGGCGACGCGCCCGGCGACGCGCCCGAGCCGGGCCGGCCGGAACCGCCCCGCGGGTGCGCGCCCGTCCCGCCGGACGGCGGGGCCACCGTCACCGCCAGCCAGACGACCAACGCGACCAGGGCGCTGATCGCGGCCCCCGCGATCAGCGGCAGCAGCGGTGCGAGCGCCCGCGGGTCACGGTCCGTCCACCTCATGGCACCCCGCATCATGCCAACAACCGGGGCGGGACGGCCAACGGGCGCCGCATGCGCGACCCGCGTCCGGATCGTTACGCTTGCCCGGCGATCTCGCCACAGAAAGGACACGCTCATCACGGAGGGGACGCTCGACACGGGCAGGACGCTCGGCGCGGAGAGGTCACGGACGTTGAGCCGGCATCGGCGGCTGGCGGCCGTGCTGTGCCTGCTCGCCGTCCTCGGGACGAGCGGCTGCCTCTTCCGGCCGGACGAGCGCCCCGCGCCGAAGGCGGTGAAGCCCCCGAAGAAGCCGAACGTCGTGTTCGTCCTCACCGACGACCTGTCCTGGAACCTCATCGCGCACATGCCGCAGGTGGTGCAGATGCAGCGGGACGGCCTCACCTTCGACGACTTCATCATGGCCGACTCGCTCTGCTGCACCTCGCGCGCCACGATCTTCACCGGGCGGTACCCGCACAACACCGGCGTCCGCACGAACTTCCCGCCCGACGGCGGCTACGAGGTCTTCAAGGACAAGGGCGGCGAGCAGGCGTCGTTCGCCCCGTCGCTGCAGAAGGCCGGCTACCGGACGGCGCTCCTCGGCAAGTACATGAACGGCTACCAGCCCAACGACACCCAGGGCGACACGAAGCCGTACGTGCCGCCGGGGTGGGACGAGTGGCACGTCAGCGGCAACGGCTATCCCGAGTACAACTACAACCTGAACGAGAACGGCCGGCTCGTGCACTACGGCGCCCGACCGCAGGACTACCTGACCGACGTCCTGGCGAACAAGGGCGTCGAGTTCGTCCAGCGGTCCGGAGCGTCCGGGCAGCCGTTCTTCATCCAGATCGCGACGTTCGCGCCGCACGGGCCGTTCGTGCCGGCGCCGCGCCATGCCGGGCTGTTCGGCGGCCTGACCGCGCCGCGCCCCCCGTCGTTCAACGAGGCCGACATCCGCGACAAGCCGTCCTGGCTGCGGTCGCACCCGCCGTTGCGCAGGTGGGGGATCCGCCGCATCGACGAGGGTTTCCGCGACCGGGTGCGGATGGTGCAGTCGGTCGACGAGATGGTCGGCCGCATCCGGACGACGCTGAGGGAGCGCGGCCTCGACCGGGAGACCTACCTGGTGTTCGGCTCCGACAACGGCTTCCACCTGGGCGAGCACCGGCTGGCCGGCGGGAAGATGACCGCGTTCGACACCGACGTCCGCGTGCCCTACATCGTCGTCGGGCCGGGCGTCCCCGCCGGGCGCAAGGTCAGCGAGCTCGCGCAGAACACCGACCTGGCCCCGACCTTCCAGGAACTGGCGGGCGTGCGCCCGCCGGCGGCGACCGACGGCCGGTCGCTCGTCCCGTTCCTGCGCGGTGCCGCCCCGGCGGGCTGGCGCGAGTCGGCGCTGGTCGAGCACGTCAAGCCGCCGCCGTCCCCGCTGGACCCCGACCGGCAGGACTCCGCGCCCGGCGCGCCGACCACCTACAACGCGATCCGCACCCGCGACATGCTGTACGTGGAGTACACCGGCGGGGAGACCGAGTACTACGACCGGATCCGCGATCCGCACGAGCTGGACAACATCGCCGCCGGGCTGCCGGAGCAGCGGCGCCGCCACCTGTCCGACCTCCTGTACGCGCTGACCCACTGCACGGGCTCCGGCTGCACCCCCGCGGGCCGGAGCCGATGACGAAGTTCCGTCCTTTATGCGCCGCTATCATCGCTGACGACTGCGGACGCGCCAGGGCGATGTGCAGGGTGAGACGTGCAGAGTGACCGGAAGCTGGGAGAGGGCGTGACTCCAACCGGAAAGCCGGATGACGACCACGAGGGTGAGCGTCCCGAACCCGGGCAGCCGGAGCAGACGCCTCCCCCGTCGCACTGGCTGGACGACCAGGACACCTCGTCCGGCCCGCTGCTCCCCGCGGACGATCCGGAGGACGATCCCGAGGACGATTCCGACGAGGCCGACGCGCCCGAGGACTACCCCGAGGACTCCCCGGAGGACGACCCGGAGGCGGACATGGCGGACCGCACCGTCATGGACCCCAAGTTCAACCAGACGCTGATCCTGCCGAAGCGGCAGAAGCCCGCGGCCGACCGGCCCGCGGAGACCGCCGGAGAGCCGGGCGGCGATGGCGAGGAGGCGGCCTCACCCGTCCTGCCCGCTCCCGTCGCGGACGCTCCGGCCGCGTCCACCGACGTCCCCCCGCCGCAGCCCTCCCCGTACGGGCAGGAGACGGCGGACGTGACGAGGACGGAGATCCCTCTCCCGCCGCCCTCCTCCTACGAGGAGGACATGGCGGACGTGACGAGGATCGAGTCCCCCGCCCAGCCGCCTCCCTCCCAGGGGCAGGACATGGGCGACGTCACGAGGGTCGAGTCCCCCGATCAGCCGCCTGCCTCCCAGGGGCAGGACGCGGAGGAGGTGACGTGGATCGGGCCCCCCGTCCAGTTGCCTGCCTCCCAGGGGCAGGACGCTGAGGAAGTGACGTGGATCCAACCCCCCAACCAGCCGCCTGCCTCCTACGGGCAGGACGCGGGGGACGTCACGAGGACCGAGTTCCCCGCCCAGCCGCCTCCCTCCTACGGGCAGGACATGGCGGACGTCACCCGCGTCGAGAAGCTGCCGTCCTTCCCACAGGCCGCGCATCCGCAGCCCGCGCCCCCGCAGGGCCCCCCGGCCCACGAGCCGTTCCCGTGGGCGCAGGAGATCCCCGGCACCCCTGCGCGCCCGGCCCCCGAGCCGTTCCCCTACGCGCAGGACATCCCCGGCGCGCAGGCTTCCCCCGCCCCGCAGGCCCAACCCGCGGCGGAGCCGTTCCCGTGGGCGCAGCAGATCCCCGGGACGCCGCCCCCCGCCCCCGGCCCGGAGGCCGTCCACCCGGTGGCGCCCCCGCCGGTGATCGAGGAGCCGTGGCGGACCGGGGGGCCGGGCGGCCCGAAGGGGCCCCGCAGGAGCCTCAGGAAGCCGCTGCTCATCGGCGCGGGCGGGCTCGCCGCCGTGGCGCTGGTCGCCGCGGGCGTGCTCGTGGTGCCCGGCCTGGTCGGCGGTGACGACGACGGCGACGGCGGCGCGGGCGCCAAGCTCGCCGGCGCGCTGTTCCCCGTGGACGCCGCCGCTCGCACCGACGGCCGCGACCAGCAGGTCACCGGCGTCGCGGCGCGCGGCTCGACGGTGGTCGCGGTCGGCGGCGAGACCGACCCGCAGAACTCCCGCGGCCTGTTCCTCGTCTCCACCGACGGCGGACGGACCTTCACGTCGGTCGACCAGCAGGACACCGACGGCGGCCTCGCGCCGCCCGGCGGTGTCCCCGAGGCGGTCGGCGCGTCCCGCCGCGGCTGGGTCGCCGTCGGCCGCCGTGTCAACGGCGGCGGCGCCGTGTGGACCAGCAAGGACGGCAAGGAGTGGCGCCGCCAGCCCGACGCCGTCGGCGACGTCTTCGGCCCGCAGAACCGGGTCACCCGGATCGTCGGCACCGGCGGCGGGTTCCTCGCCGTCGGCGAGAACTCCCCCAAGGGCGACTTCAGCGACGCGCGTCCGGCGGTGTGGCTGTCGAGCGACGGACGCCGGTGGGAGGCGCGGGTCGGCGACCAGATCGGGCTGCAGGTCCAGAACGCCGGGTTCTCCCTGGTCGAGACCGCGGCGAACGGCGATGTGATCCTGCTGGAGGGGCTCATCACGCCCGACTCCAAGAAGCCCGGCCCGTACCGGAAGGTCTGGCGCTCCGACGACGCCGGCCGGACGTGGGCGACGTCCGACGTGCCGGCGCCGAAGGGCAGCCGCGGCCTGATGATCGGCGGGGGCGGCGGGGCGGGGTTCCTGGCGATGCGCGAGATGTCGGCGTCCGGGAAGCTCTTCGGCCAGGCCTACACGTCCAGGGACGGCAGGTCGTGGACCAGGACCGGCAAGCTCGAACCGGCCGGCTACCAGCGCACGAACGGGATCGTCTCCGACGGCCGGGGCTTCACCGCCGTCGTCGTCCGGGGCACCGACGTGCTGCTCGCGCGCACCGCGGACGGCGCCGCCTGGAAGGCGGCCGGCACCGCCGAGTCGAAGGCGGGCCGGGAGGTGCTGGGCGCCGCCGCGGCGGGCGGCCAGACGGTGCTCGTCGGCCGCGAGCCCGGCGGCGGCGACCTGGACCCGATGCTCGGCGTGTGGGACGCGGGCGGCGCCGCGCTCCCCGTCGACCCGGCGAAGATCCCCGGCGCCGTCCGGCCCGACCACGCCGTGCGCGCCGTGGCCGCCACGAACGGCCTCGCGGTCGCGGTCGGCAGCGCGAGCGGTGACGCCGCCGTGTGGTCGTCGCAGGACGGCGCGTCCTGGAAGGCCGCGCAGGGGCTCGGCGCCGCGTTCACCCGGCCCGGCCCGCAGCAGCTGGTCGACGTCGCCGCGGGAGCCGCCGGCTGGCTGGCGGTCGGCTACGACCAGTCCGCGCCGCGCCGCCCCCTCGTCGTCACCTCCCAGGACGGCTCGACGTGGCAGGCGGCCGACACCGCGCCCGCCTTCGCGGCGAACAAGCAGGGCCCGCCCGTCACCCATGCCGCGGCGGCCGGCTCCGCCGGGTACGTCGTCGTCGGCACGCAGGGCTTCTCCGTCGCGACCTGGTACTCGCCCGACCTGAAGAACTGGGCGCGGGGCGCGGGCACGGACCCGAAGATGATGGCGGGCACCAAGACCGCGAGCCGCTGGATGCTGGACGTCGCGTCCGGGTCGTTCGGGTACGCCGCCGTCGGCGGCAGCCGGGACGGCAAGGGCAACCACCCGTCGGTGTGGCTGTCGCCCGACGGCAAGCGGTGGACGCTCCAGGAACTCCAGCTCCCCGGGGCAGGGGTGACCGAAGGCCACCTCACCCATGTCGCCGCCAAGGGGAGCACGCTCGTGGCGGCCGGGATCGCGGCCACCCCGAAGGGGCTCGACTGGCTCGGCTACGTGTCCACCGACGCCGGCAGGACGTGGCGTCCCCTGCCGTCGCCGAGCGGCGGCACGACCGTCGGCGTCACCGCGCTGACCGCGACCCCGAAGGGCTTCGCCGCGACCGGCACGACCGGGCGCACGGGCGCGACCGACGTGGTGTCGTGGACGTCCGCGGACGGCGCGTCCTGGCGGGCCTCCACGCCCGGCGGCACCGGCCTCGGCGGCGTCGGCGACCAGGAGATCACCGGGCTTGCCGCCTTCGGGAACACGCTGCTCGGAGTGGGCCGCAGCGCCGACTCTGGCGGCGGCCAGCCCGTCCTGTGGAGCCGGCCCGTGCCGTGACCCGGCCCCGCGCCGCCCCGCGCTACTTCTCCGGTTGCGGCGGGGCCCACACGCACTCGGCGACCTCCGGGCCGGAGTCGGTGGGGACGAGAACCTTGTCGC
>NZ_JBEZJP010000095.1:0-23057 GCF_040653175.1 Actinomadura sp. NPDC048032 | reverse complement strand
ATCGGGGACGAGCTGCGCGCCGTCCTGCGGACCGGCGGCCGGCCCTGAGGCGTCGAACAGCCGCTCACGCTCGCGGATCCGGGTCTCGCCCTTGATGACCGGCGCGTCCAGGAGCGCGCCGAGCTCGTCCAGCTGGTCGATGTACTGGCCGATGACGAGGGTCTGCTCGCCGCGGTGCCGGTCGACGAGCGCCTGGATGAGCTTGGTCTTGGTGTCGGTGGTGGCGCAGAAGCGGTACCGCTCCTCGGGCTCGGCGGTCGCGTAGGCGAGGCGCTCGGAGTCGGTGAGGGTGACGCGGACCTCGACGCAGTCGGCGGGCGCGATCCAGCCCTGCGCCTCCATGTCCTTCCACGGCGCGTCGTACCGCTTGGGGCCGATGAGGGAGAACACGTCCCCCTCGCGGCCGTCCTCCCGGACGAGGGTGGCGGTGAGGCCGAGGCGGCGGCGGGCCTGGAGGTCGGCGGTCATCCGGAAGATCGGCGCGGGCAGCAGGTGGACCTCGTCGTAGACGACCAGGCCCCAGTCGCGGGCGTCGAAGAGCTCCAGGTGCGCGTAGGCGCCCTTCCTGCGCGTGGTCATGATCTGGTAGGTGGCGATGGTGACCGGCCGGATCTCCTTCTTGGTGCCGGTGTACTCGCCGATCTCGTCCTCGGTGAGGGACGTGCGGCGCAGCAGCTCCTGCTTCCACTGGTGCGCGGAGACGGTGTTGGTGACGAGGATCAGCGTGGTCGCCTGGGCGCGGGCCATCGCGGCGGCGCCGACGATCGTCTTGCCGGAGCCGCAGGGCAGGACGACGACGCCGGAGCCGCCGTGCCAGAACGCCGAGGCGGCCTCGCTCTGGTAGGAGCGCAGCTCCCAGCCGTCCTGGGCGAGGGAGATGGCGTGGGCCTCGCCGTCCACGTAGCCGGCGAGGTCCTCCGCGGGCCAGCCGAGCTTGAGCAGGGCCTGCTTGAGGGCGCCGCGCTCGCTCGGGTGGACGGCCACGGCGTCGTCGCCGACCCGGTCGCCGATCATGCCCTTGATCTTCTTGGCGCGCAGCACCTCCTCCAGGACCGACCGGTCGGAGGACGACAGGACGAGCCCGTTCACGGGGTCCTTCTCCAGCCGCAGCCGCCCGTACCGGGCCATGGTGTCGGCGACGTCCACGAGCAGGGCGTGCGGGACGGGGTACCGGGAGAACCGGATGAGGGTGTCGACGACCTGCTCGGCGTCGTGGCCGGCGGCGCGCGCGTTCCACAGCGCGAGCGGCGTCACCCGGTAGGTGTGGACGTGCTCGGGCGCCCGTTCGAGCTCGGCGAACGGGGCGATCTCCTTGCGGCAGGCGTCGGCCAGGTCGTGGTCGACCTCCAGCAGCAGCGTCTTGTCGGACTGGACGATGAGCGGACCGTCGGTCAAAGCAGAAGCCCCCGTCGGGTTTCGGAAGATCGATGCCTCGTCCGGACACCGGCATCGCTGCCGCACGCTACCCGAGCGGCGACCGCACTTCGCGCGTTCCGGAGAGGACGGGGTCTTCAACGCCCCGGCCACCGCGTTTATTGCGCGCCGTCGTCCGGCGGCGCGGCGCGCGGCGGGTCAGATCCCCTCGGTGGAGCCGTAGTCGGGCTCGGACATGATGCCGAAGAGGACCCAGACGATCAGGAGGGCGATGCCGATGACGAGGGACGCGGCGAAGAGCGACCAGCTCCAGATCGTCAGTCTCCGGGCGGACTCCGGGTCGGTCTGGACGCGGCCGAGGGCGATCGCCGCGGTGATGACGCCGGGAATCGCCACGATGTTGCAGCACATGACGATCGCGACGGCGTTGCAGACGAGCGCGGCGATGGTGAAGCCGTTGCTCGTGGCCTGGTGGGGGACCCCCGGAGGCCCGTACCCGTAGCCGGGCTGGCCGTAGCCGGGCTGGGTGTAGCCGTAGCCCTGCCCGTACGCGCCGCCCGTGTCCCACTGCCGGTTCCCGCCGTAGGGGTCGTCCCAGCCCGACGGCGGACGCCCTCCGTACCCGCTCATCGGGAGCCTCCCTCGCACCGTTCGCCCGGACACGCTATCCCGTCCGATGGGTTGTTGATTGGACCGTATGCGAGGTTCGCCGGTTCCCGTCGTTCGCGGCGTCCGGTTCCGGACATCGGCGGATCGCGCCGCGACGGCTCAGGAGGCGTCGTCGAGCTCGGAGACCCCGGTGATGCGGTGCAGCGCGAAGCGGTGCACGGCGGCGCGGGTCGCGTCGTAGCCGGTGAGGAAGCCGCCCTCGACGCGGACGGGTTCGACGATGCGGCTGGACGCCTGCCCCTGCTGGTCGAGGTAGCCGATCCACACGCGGCCGCCGCGCTCGACGGCGCCGCGCAGCCGCTCGACGGTGGCCATCGCGGGTGAGCGGGGCGGCTCGCCGGAGGGGGCCTGCCGGGCGTGCTCGGCGCCGTGCAGGGACGCCTCGTCGCCGGCGCGCAGCGCCCGCACGGCCGCGGAGATCATCGAGGCGTCGGTGCGGTCGTCGGGACGGAACCGGACGATCTCGGCGGTGGGCGGCGGGTCGGCGCGCTGCGCGTCCGGCCGGGTCACGATCACGCCGCCGCCGGGCGCCTCGGCGACCGGGGCGAGGCCCATGGCGCGCAGGCCGTCGAGCAGGTCGGCGCGCTGCAGCCCGGACGCCAGGACGGTCGGGGCGAGGCGGTACAGCCGCAGCGGCGCGGCGCGCCGGTCGGCGAGGATCTCGTCGAGGGTGGCGGGCGCGTCGGTCCGGACGTAGGACGACAGGGCGCCGACGCGCAGGTGCCCGTGCCGGCGGGCGACGTCGTCGATCAGGTAGAGGAGCGGCTGCGGGAGCGGGGTCGCCGAGTGCCGGGTCAGCAGGTCGGTGACGTCGGCGGCGGTCCGCCCCGCGTCCAGGGCCCGGCGGATCGACTCGGGGGTGAAGCGGTACACGGTGGCGCCGCCGGTCGACTCGACGTCGGCGGCGAGGGCCAGCTCCCGGGCGAGCTCGGTGACCAGCGGGCCGGGCGCGACGGCGGTCAGGTCGGCCTGGACGAGGATCTCGTCGACGGGCTCCGGGAGGTACTTCTCCAGCGCGGGCTCGGGGTCGTCGCCGGCGAGCAGGTCGCGGCCGAACGGGGCCAGCTCGCCGAAGCCGGTGAGCCCGAGGGCGGCGGCCTCGCGGAGCGTCCAGCCGACGAGGCGGTCGCGGGCGGGCCCGCCGTGGCGGGGCCGCAGCCACGCCAGCCGGGCCAGGAGCGCGTCCTCGCCGACGACGACGCCGCGGCCCGCGCCGGCGAGGACGTCGAGGACGGCGCGGCGGGTGGACGGCGCGCTGCTGCGCACCATCGCCTCGCTGAGGGCGTTGATGAGCCGGTCGCGGTCGTCGCGGTCGCCGGCGAGCCCGGCGGCGCGGTCGGACTTCAGCCAGCCGCGGGCCAGCTCCGTCCAGCGCCCGGCGGTGTCGCGCATCAGCCACAGGTCGTAGGCGGGGGTGGGCAGCCACTCGCCGTCGAGGTCGCCGCTGCGGGTCAGCAGGCCCGCCGCGTAGGCGACCTCGACGAGCAGGGCCGCCTTCCACTCGGGGACGTCCAGGAGCGTCGCGGCGGCGCGCAGGTCGCGGACGGCGAGGCCGCCGCTGCGCAGGACGGGCGGCGGTTCCAGGCCCCAGCGCTCCAGCAGGTCCTCGATGAGCCGGACGGCGCCCGCGGCCTCGCCCGCCGCGGCGCGCACGACCACGTCCTCGCGGCGCGGTTCGGCCGCCGGGGCGAGCGGAGGCGGCTCGGCGGGGACGTCCCGGAACAGCCGCCCGCCGCGCAGGTGCAGGGCGACCTCGCGGGGCAGGGTGACCGTGCGGTCGTCCTCGGCGGCGAGGAGGCCGCGCGCCAGGAGCCGCTCGATGGGGGTGGTCGCGGTGTCGAGCCGGACGGGACGGCGCGCGTCGGCGACCCGCCCGACGGGAGGCCCCCACGCGAGCTGGTCGAGGGCGGCCCGCGCCTCGGGCCCGGCGTCCTCGATCAGGGCGGCGGGGTCGCTCAGCAGCTCCGCGAGCCGGGCGAGGAGGCGGCCGGAGTCGGCGAAGCCGCGCGGGGCCTCGCCGTCCAGGTCGGTGACCAGGTCGGTGAGCCGCTCGGCGGGGTAGCCCGCGAAGACCTCCCGGACGGGCGGCCCGAGCCCGGCCGGGTGCGGCAGGCTCTGCCGGACGCCGGGCGCCGTGGCCGGGGCGCCGTCCCCCCACGCCAGGCCGAACCGGCGGAGGGTGGCGAGCGCGCCCTCGGCCTGCCCGGGGGTGGCGTCGAGGGCGGCGGCGAGCGCGTCGGGCCCGGCCGGGGCGGGCAGGACGAGCAGGGCCTCCAGGACGGCGAGGGTGAAGCGGTCCAGGCGGTCGAGCGCGCGGGACACGGCGGCGGGCGTGGCGGCGCGGGCGGCGAGCGCGGTCAGGTCGGCGGGGACGGGGGCGAGCAGCTCGGGACGCGCGGCCAGCAGCGCGCGCAGTTCGTCGTCGCCGCGCGCGCGCAACCAGTCCGCATACGTTTCCATGCCGTTCCCCAACTTTAAGTCGCGTGCATGCCGCAGGCACGCGGGCCTCCAGGTTAGAGGCCCGCGCGAGGTGGGGAACGCCGGCCGGCCGCGATCAGGTGGCGGGCGTGCGGTCCAGATGCACCAGCCCGAGGCCGAGGCGCGCCCAGCTCTCCACGAACCGCTTCTCGTCGATGCGCGTCGGCGGCTCGTACATCGCCTCGTTCGCGAGCCAGTAGTTCACCACGGCGCCGCCGAGGATCGAGGCGACCGCGGGCCAGTCCTCGTCGAAGCCCTCGAACTCGGGCTGCGCCGCCAGCCAGGTGGCGATGCCGTCGTACAGCGGGTTGACGATGCCCTCGCGCATCTCCGCCACCAGGTTCGGGAACTGGTCGAGGTCGCGGAACAGGACCCGGATGAGGTCCTGCTCCTCGCGCATCTTGGCGAGCCCGGCCTGGCACGTCATGCGCAGCCGGGTTTCGAGCGGGCGCTCCTCGAAGGCGGTGGACTGCGTGAGGACGTCGCTGATCTGCCGGCGGGTCCGCTCGATGTGCTCGCGGATGGCCGAGGAGAGCACCTCCTCCTTGGACCGGAAGTGCCGGTAGAGGCCGCCCGCGCCCGGGGACAGGCCGGCCGCGGCCTCGATCTCGGCGACCGACGTCGCCGCGTAGCCCCGGTCGGCGAACAGCCGGAGCGACTCGGCCACGATGCGGTCGCGCGTAGATGTCGTCATGGTGATGAATTCCCTCCGCAAGAACAGTAAGGCATGTTCACGCGGCCGGTCCCCCGCGTCGCGCGCGGCGCGCCCGAATCCGTGATGCCGCTCGCGGCGGGGTGCCCGCGGACTAGAGTTCCTTCGTCCGCGCCCCGTCGCCGGAAGGGGCGTCGTCGGAAAGGTCGGCGATGTTCAAGTCTCCGCGGAAGGCGGCCGACGGGGCCTTCCTGCCCGAGGACTTCGTGGTGCCCACGCTGGTGGCCGGGCCCGACTTCCAGATCCGTCCGATCACCGTGCACGACGTGGTCAAGGACTACGGCGCCGTGATCGGCAGCCTGGACCGGCTGGCCGGCCGGTTCGGGCCCGAGTGGGGCTGGCCCGACCGCGAGTTCACCTTCGAGCAGGCCCTGATCGACGTCGCGTGGCTGCAGAAGCAGGGGCAGCTGCGGCGCTCGTTCAGCTACGTCGTGATCACACCGGACGGGGAGAAGCAGCTCGGCCGCATCCACGTCGCCCCGTCGGATCGTCCCGGCTCGGACGCGGTGGTGGTGTTCTGGGTGCGCGCGGACGAGGAGAACTCCGTCCTGGAGAAGGAGCTGGAGGGGTTCGTCCGCGAATGGGTCAGCACCGCGTGGCCCTTCGACAAGGTCCGCTTCCCCGGCCGCGACTAGCCCGCTACCGGCCCAGGCGGCGGACGAGGCCGACGAGGATGCGGCCGACCACCAGGTAGACGAGGGCGGCCAGGCCGTAGTTGACGGCGACCTCCACCTTGGGGTTCTCCGGCTGGAAGACGTCCCTGAACTGCCAGCACAGGTCGGTGGCCCGGTCCCCGAACCAGCGGACGAGGTCGTTGGAGGTGTTGGCCTCGAACGCGACGAAGACGATGTGCACGGCCAGGATCACCACCACGAGCGTGGTGGCGACGGAGACCGCCGCCGCGAGCAGGCCGGCGGCGCGGCGGCGGGTAGCCGCGGCGGCGGGCAGCCGGCGGGCGCGCGGTGCGCGGTGGTCACCGCCCGGCTCGGTCTGGGTCCCTGCCATGTGCGGCCTCCTCCACCGGGCCGGGCCCGGGTCGTCCTTGGGGCGGGGGTGGTGCGTTCGTATGCTGCGTTTTCCCTGGTCAGGTGGTTTGTGGTCGAGGGCCCGGGTATATCCGAGACACGGTCCCGCGCTCTCCTACTCGGATCCCGTCGCATCGCCACTACCAGGAGAGCGCGGGTCCTTCCGTGTGTCCACCCCCTTACCCTGTGGACGTGCTCGATCTTTCGTCCTCCGCGCCGTCCCGCGACGGCCTCGCGATCGGTTTCGACCTCGACCTGACCCTCGCCGACACCCGCGCCGGGATCAGCGCCGTCTACGCGGCCCTGGCGGCGGAGACGGGCGTGCCGATCGACACCGCGCAGGTGGTGCGCCGCATCGGGCCCCCGCTGGAGGAGGAACTGGCGTACTGGTTCCCGCCGGAGGAGGTGCCGGCGATGGCGGCGCGCTACCGGGCGATCTACGCCGACGTCGCGGTCCCGGCGACCGTGCTCATGCCGGGGGCCGCCGCCGCGCTGGAGGCGGTG
This sequence comes from Actinomadura sp. NPDC048032, assembly GCF_040653175.1. NCBI lineage: Bacteria > Bacillati > Actinomycetota > Actinomycetes > Streptosporangiales > Thermomonosporaceae > Actinomadura > Actinomadura sp. NPDC048032. The sequence goes on along the minus strand of NZ_JBEZJP010000095.1, from coordinate 16,295 downwards.
CGGGCCCGCGGCGGGCGGGTGGTCGTCGTGTCGGGCAAGAACCAGGCCGACACCGAGCGGACCGTCCGGTTCCTCGGGCTGGCGGCGGACGCCGTGGTGGGCGGCCTGTTCGGCGCCGACAAGGGCGCCGCCCTGCGCGAGCACGGCGCCGGCGCCTACATCGGCGACCACACCGGTGACGTGGACGCCGCCCGGGCGGCCTCGGCGGTGGCGGTGGCCGTCGCGACCGGCGCGTACGACTCGGCGGCCCTCACCGCCTACGGCGCGGACGTCGTCCTGCCGGACCTGCTGGCGTTCCCCGGCTGGCTCGGCGGTTTCCCGGCGGGCTGACCCGCCCCCCGGCGGGCTGAGCTGCGCGGCGATATTCGGATGCCGTTCCGGAGCGGCCGGGATAGCGTCGATCGCGTTGCCCCGTAGGCCTCGCGGCGCCCCCGGCATGTTCACCGGCCCGCGGCGAGGCACTAATCTTGGGGTCGATTCAGGACGCTTACCGAACGAGGTCTCCGGTGCCGACTGGCAAGGTCAAGTGGTACGACTCCGACAAGGGGTTCGGCTTCCTCACCCGCGACGACGGCGGTGAGGTCTTCGTGCACTCGTCGGCGCTGCCGGACGGGGTCACGACCCTCAAGCCGGGCCAGCGCATCGAGTTCGGCGTGGTCGAGGGGCGCCGCGGTCAGCAGGCCCTGCAGGTGCGGGTGCTGGAGACGCTGCCGTCGGTGGAGAAGACCATCGCCAAGCAGCGGCGCAAGAAGCCCGACGAGATGGTCGTCATCACCGAGGACCTGATCAAGCTGCTGGACGGGATCTCCAACACCTACCGGCGGGGCAAGCACCCGGCCCCCGCGGAGGCCAAGAAGATCGCCATAGTGCTGCGCGCGGTCGCCGACGACCTGGCGCCCTGACCGTCCCCGCCCGCTCCCGGGCGCCTCGCGGCGCCGGAGGTCAGGCGCGCATCTCGTGGTGCGCGTCCTTGAGCGGGCCGGTGCGGTCGGGCCCTCCGGCCCGGCGCTGGACTCCGGCCTGCCGCAGCACCAGCAGCCCGGACGCGAGGGCCAGCGCCGCCGCGACGACCGCGAGCGCGAGCCGCCCGTCGGCGACGATCGACATGCCGAGGCCGAGCAGTCCGCCGAGGACCCAGCTGAGCTGGTGCAGGGTCTCCGAGACCGCGAAGGTGGACGAGCTCACCTCCTCACCGATCTCGCGCTGCACGACCGCGTCCATGGACAGTTTGCCGAGCACCTGCCCGAGCCCGGCCGCGGTCGCCACGGCGAGGGCCGCCCACAGCCCGAAGAACGCGGCGCCCGCGGCGGTGACGCCGGTGACGCACGCCAGCGTCGCCGAGACGATGAACCGCGGCGCCCGCGCCTTCATCCAGGCGCCGAGCGCGGTGCCGATCAGCCCGCCCGCGCCCGCGCACGCCGCGAGCAGGCCGAGGGCGACGTGGTGCGACACCGGGTCGAACCGCTCCTGGCGCAGCAGGAACGCCAGATAGATGATCAGGAAGCCGGAGAACGCGCGCAGCACCGCGTTCGCCTGCATCGCCTCGGCGACGACCGGGCCGACGCGCGGCAGCGCCCGCCACGCGCGGCGCGGGGCGGCCTTCTCCGCCGCCGGTTCGGCCTCGGGGACGTCCACGTGCCGGGGCAGCCGTATGGTGAACACGGCGCCCAGCAGGAACAGGACCGTGCCGATGCGCAGCACCCAGCCCGGCCCGACCAGCACGGCGAGGCCGGCCCCGGCGGGCGCGGTGATCGACGCGGCGATGAGCCCGGCGAACGAGCAGCGCGCGTTCGCCGTCACCAGCGAGATCTCCTCGGGCAGGACGCGGGGGGTGACCGCGGCGCGCAGCACCCCGAAGGCCTTGGACAGCACCAGCACGCCGAACGCGGCCGGCAGGAAGGTGACCTGGTCGCCGTGGGGCAGCGCGCTCGCCAGCGCCCAGCACAGCAGCGCCCGCATCACGAACGTGCTCGCGATCGCGTACCGGCGGACGTGCCTGGCCCGGTCCAGCGCGGGGCCGATCAGCGGTGCGACCAGCGCGAACGGCGCCATCGTGACGACGAGGTAGAGGGCGACCTGGCTGCGCGCCTGGTTGACGTCCAGGCCGAAGAACAGGGTTCCCGCGAGCGCGACGGTGACCAGCGCGTCCCCGGCGGAGTTGAACGCGCACGCCTCGATCAGGCTGCCGAGCCCGCTGCGGCCGGCGCCCTGGGCGTGGGTGACGCGGCGGGTGAGCCGTCCGGTCCCGAGCGCCGCCGAGCGCGCTGCGCGGCACGCCCGCGCCGCACCCCCGGCGACGGCGCGCGCGGACCGACCTGCCCGTGTCCGGTCTGCCATCCGCCCTGTTCTCTCCTCGCGGTCGTCCCGGCTCGGGGGCCGGGGGCGGCCATCGGAGTCCTCGACTGAGAGTACGTTCCCCGCTGGAATGAGGGATCACCTCGCGGACGGCGCCCGCCTTGTGCGGGCCACGTGCCCGCATGGGCGAGAATTGACATGTGAGCCCACAGCGCCAGTCCAGCCCCGCGCGCTCCGCCGCCGCGCGCACCACGTCCGGGGCCGCCCGCCGGTCCCGCACACCCGCCGTCGACTCCGCCTGCGCCGAGGCGGTCGACCTCGCCCGGGAGGCCGCCGAGGAGACCGCCGGCCAGACCCAGGTCGGCGAGCACCTCGGCCTGCGCGCCGAGGGCGACCGGGTGGTCACGCACTACTTCGTCTGCCTCGACCCCGCGTACACGGGCTGGCGGTGGGCCGTGACGGTGACCCGCGCGTCGCGCGCCAGGAACGTCACGGTCAGCGAGTGCGTCCTGCTCCCCGGCGACGACGCGCTCCTCGCGCCGCCGTGGGTGCCGTGGCTGGAGCGGCTGCGCCCGGGCGACCTCGGCCCCGGCGACCTGCTGCCGACCGCGCCCGACGACGTGCGGCTCGCGCCCGGCTTCACGCAGGTCGACGAGTCGACCGACCGCGAGACCCAGTGGGAGCTCGGCCTCGGGCGGGTGCGGGTGCTGTCGCGGGAGGGCCGCGACGAGGCCGCCGCCCGCTGGTACGACGGCGTCGCCGGGCCCCGCGCCCCGATCGCCGCGTCCGCCCCCGCCCAGTGCTCCACCTGCGGTTTCTACGTGGTGCTGGCGGGCGCGCTGCGGCAGGTGTTCGGCGTCTGCGCGAACGAGTACGCGCCCGACGACGGCCGCGTCGTCTCCGCCGACCACGGCTGCGGCGCGCACTCCGAGGCCGTCTCCCTCCCGGCGGTGTCCGAGCACAACCCGCCGGTCATCGACGAGCTCGGCTACGAGGTCGTCCCCACCGGCGGTGACGAGGACGCCGCGTCCCTCGACGACGAGGCGCTCGGCCACAGCTGATCCCATGGAGGACGTGTTCGGCGCGCGGGCGCTGCGAGAGCGGGTCCTGCGCGCCTGGGCCGAATCCCCGGCGCGCTTCCGCGAGGACGCCAACGCCGAGGAGGACCACGCCCTCGGCGGCTACCGCGACCGCGTCGTCATCGAGCTGGCGCAGAACGCCGCCGACGCCGCGCGGCGCGCCGCCGTGCCGGGCCGCCTCAGGCTGGCGCTGCGCACCGGCGGGGAGCCGCTGCTGACCGCGGCGAACACTGGGGCGCCGCTCGACGCCGCCGGGGTGGAGGCCCTCTCGACGCTGCGGGCCTCGGCCAAGCGCGACGAGCCGGCCGCCGCCGGCCGCTTCGGCGTCGGCTTCGCCGCCGTCGTCGCCGTGACCGACACCCCGGCCATCGCGTCCGGGACGGCGGGCGTCGAGTGGTCGCTGAGTCGGGCCCGGGACCTGGTCGAGGGGATTCCGGGGCTGGCCGGGGAGCTGGGGCGGCGCGGCGGGCACGTCCCGCTGCTGCGGCTGCCGTTCGCCCTGGACCGGCCGCCCGAGGTCCCGGCGGGCTTCGACAGCGTCGTGCGGCTGCCGCTGCGGGGCGAGGCGGTGGAGCCGGTCCGGCGGCAGCTCCGGCAGGTGGGGGCGGCGCTCATGCTGGCGCTGCCCGCGCTGGAGCACGTCGAGATCGACGTCGACGGGGACGTCCGGACGCTGACCGCCGAACGGCGCGCCCCGGGCGAGGTGATCATCGACGGCGGCCGGTGGCGGACGGTCGAGGCGCACGGGGAGATCCCCGCGGAGCTCCTGCGGGACCGTCCCGTGGAGGAGCGGGCCCGGCCGTTCTGGCAGGTGCGGTGGGCCCTGCCCGAGGACGGCCTCCCCGGCGACACGCCCGGCGTCCTGCACGCGCCCACGCCCAGCGACGAGCGCCTCGACCTGCCCGCGCTGCTCATCGCGTCCTTCCCGCTCGCGCCCGACCGGCGGCACGTCGCGCCGGGCGCGCTGGCCGACCTCCTCGCCGACCGGGCCGCCGAGGCCTACGTGCGGCTGCTGGCCGACCTGCCCGTCTCCCCGAAGGTGCTGGAGCTCGTGCCGGGGCCGATCGCCGCCGGAGAGCTGGACGCGCGGATCCGGCGGGGGATCCGGGAGCGGCTCCCGGAGGCGCCCGTCCTGCCCCACCGGACCCGCGGGCGCGACGCGATCGCGGTGGACGCGCCCGCCGCGTTCGTCGAGGTGCTCGGCGGCCGGGGCGCCGAGGAGGAGACGGACACCGTCGTGGGCGGCCTGCTGCCGCCGGAGTGGCCCGCGCGGAGCCCGGCGCTGGCGGCGCTCGGGGTGCGGCGGGTGGAACTGGCCGACGTGATCGACGAGCTGGCCGCTGTGGACCGGGAACCGGCGTGGTGGCACCGGCTGTACGACGCGCTCGCCGGGGCCGCCACCGACGCTCTGGGGGCCCTGCCGGTGCCGCTGGCGGGCGGGACGGGGCGCGTGGTGCGGGGGCCGCGCGGCCTGCTGATCGCGGACGGCGTGGATCCGGCGGGCCTGGAGGTGCTCGGGCTGCGCTTCGTCCACCCGGACGCCGTGCACCCGCTCCTGGCGCGGCTCGGCGCGGTTGAGGCCGGGCCGCGGGCCGTGCTGGCGGACGCCGCCGTGCGGGCGGCCGTCGAGGAGTCCTTCGACGCCGACGATCCCGACGCGGTCGCCGAGGCCGTGCTGGGCCTGGTCGCGGCCGCGCACGCCGATCCCGGTGACGAGCCGTGGCTGGCCGAGCTGGCCCTGCCCGGCGAGGACGGCGAGCTCTACCCGGCGGGCGAGCTGCTGCTGCCGGAGAGCCCGCTGCGCGAGATCATGGCCGGCGACGCGCCGTTCGGCGTCGTGGACGCGGAGATCCTGGAGCGGTGGGGCGCGGAGACGCTCACGGCCGCGGGCGTCCTGGACGGGTTCGCGATGGCCAGGGCCGAGGACGTCAACCTCACGGGCCTCGCCGACGAGGCCGAGAGCCTCGAACTCGACGACGAGGACCTGTGGGCGGACGAGGTGCTGCGCCGGACCGGCGAGCAGGACCTTCCTCCGCTCGTCCCCGAGTTCGCGGCGGTCCGCGATCTCGAACTCGTCGACGATTGGGCGGCGGCGCTCAGGGTTCTCGCCGCCCCGCCGTGCCGGTCCGCGATCGTTGATCCGGCCCATGTCGCCCTGCACGACGGGCGGCGTGTCGTCGTCCCGTCCTACACGGCGTGGTGGCTGAGCCGCCGTCCCGTGCTGGACGGCCGCAGGCCGGGCGAGTTCCGCCTGGGCGGCGACGAGGCGCTCGCAGGGCTCTACGACGTCGCGCCGCAGGGCCTCGACGAGCACTTCCTGCTCGCCCTGGGCGTCCGCACGTCACTGGTGGAACTGCTCGATGAGCCCGGGGGCGCGCAGGAGCTGCTGGATCGCCTGGGCGATGCCCGGCGGCCGGTGGGACGGTCCCAGCTGGGCGGGCTCTGGACGGCGCTGGCCGACGCCCCGGACGCGGCCGTCGAGCCGCCCGAGCGCGTGCGGGCGGTCGTCGACGGCGACGTCGAGGTGGTCGACGCGGCGGACGCCCTCGTCCTCGACGGCCCCGACCTGCTCCCCCTCCTCGAAGGGCAGCCGCTCGTCATCGCCGGGGAGGGGCGCGACGCGCGCCTGGCCGAACTCCTGGACCTGCCGCTCGCCGGGGAGGAGATCCCGGGGCTCGTGGGGTCGGACGGCGAGAGGCGTCCCGTCCCGGAGGCCGTCAGGGCGGTGATGCCCGGCGCCCCCGCCGACTACGTCGCCCACGAGCGCCTCATCGTGGACGGCCAGGACGTCCCGTGGTGGACGAGGGACGGCGAGGTCCACGCGAGCGGCGTCGCCGGCCTGGCGCGGGCGCTCGCCTGGTCCACCGGGCACTGGGGCGACCGGCTCCTGCTGGAGGCCGTCCTGCGGGCCCCCGAGACCCTGCCCGTCCTGCTCGCCGAAGACGACCTGGAGGCCTAGGGAGCCCTAGGAGGGCGTCTCGCGCCTGGCGGCGCGCTCGGCCTCCTGCCGGGCGCGGCCGGCCTGGAGCCGGGGGACGTACCACATGGCGAAAAGCCCGATGCCGATGCCGGCGCCGCACACCCACAGCCACCAGCGGTCCTGCGACGGCAGCCCGACGATCAGCAGCACGACGAGCGCCACCGCCCAGGCGGCCGTTCCGGCGGCCGCGATGCGGACGTCGTTGGTCTGCATCGGCGGCGGGTCCGGGCGGCGCGGAGGGCTCATGCGCTCAGGCTACGCGGCCCCGGCCCGCCAGTCCGCCGGTGACCATCGTGATCAGCAGCTCATAACTGCCCTCCAGGTCGGCGGGGAGCCCGAAGCCGCCCGCCGCCTCCAGGACGGCGAACCCGTGGACGGCCGAGCGCAGGCAGCGCGCCGCGTGGACGAGCTCCGGCCCCTCCAGGGCGTAGCCGCGCAGCGCCCCGAACAGGATGTTCAGCAGCCGCTCCGCGGCGTCGCCGGCCGAGCCGCCCTCCGGGTCCGCCGTCTGCTCCATCGCCCCGTAGCGGCCCGGATGCTCCACCACGTAGGCCCGGTAGGCGTACATCAGCGCCCGGACGGCGTCGTCGCCGGACCGCCCGAGCGCGGCCTCCCCGAGCCGTTCGGCGAGTTCCTCCAGGACGCGCGCGGTCACCAGGTGTCGCAACTCCGCGAGATTGCGGACATGCTTGTACAGGGAGGGCGTCGCGACCCCGGCCCTTCCCGCCACCGCCGCCAGCGTGAGGGCACCGGGGCCCTCGGCGTCCACGACGGCGACGGCGGCGTCCACGACCGCGTCGGGCGACAGTCCCGCACGGGGCATCGCGACCCTCCTCTATGTCTCTTTAGCTAACAGGCTAAGGAGCTTAGCGAAAGTGTCAAGTGGCGGCGTGGCAGCATGGGCAGCACAGGAGACCGAAGACGATGACATTGCCACCGATCCGGGGCCGCACGGCGTCCGCGCCCGGCCTGGCCGAGGAGCTGCGCATCTCGATCGCGCGGCTGTCGCGCCGGCTGCGCACGCTGCGGCCGTCCGCGGCGGGCGAGGGCGGTCCGAGCCCGCTGTCGCTCACGCAGTTCGCCGCGCTCGCCGCCATCGAGCGGCACGGGTCGATGACGCCGCGCGAGCTGGCCGACCACGAGAAGGTGCAGCCGCCCTCGATGACCCGCGTCATCGCCTACCTGGAGGAGCGGGGGCTCGTCGCGCGCAGCCCGCACCCGACCGACGGGCGCCAGGTCGTGCTGAACGCCACCGACGAGGGCGCCGCCCTGCTCGCCGACGAGCGCCGCCGCAAGGAGGCCTGGCTCGCCATGCGCCTCGGCGAGCTGACCGAGGAGGAGCGGGAGATCCTCCGCCGCGCCGCCCCCGTCATCGACAAGCTCAGCCGCTCCTGAAGCCGCCGCCAGGGGCCCGCGGGGGCCTGGATCGACTTGATCGGATTCGTTGGCGCTTGCCGGAATGCGGGCGGGTTGATTACCGTTAGCCTTGGTAATGACTTCTGCTAACGAAACCCCCGACGAACCCGAGGGGACCGCGACGCGCGGCGCCCGCGGGCGGCGAGCCGCACATCCGGCCCGGACCGCCGCCCTCGCGAGCCCTGCCCGCTCCCGCCGTCGCCGCCCCGCCCCGCGTCCCGCCGCGCACGCGCCCGCCCGCCCCGCCCCGCGCCCGGACGCCGCCCCCTCCGCGGCCGCGACGGACCAGGCCGGAACGTTCCACGAGACCGTGGCGGACGTCCCGGAATCCGCGTCCGCACCCACCGTCGCCGGATCCTCGGAGCCCTCCGAACCGTCCGGACCCGTCGTCCCCGAGACCCCGGGCCCGGAACCGGCCGACCGCGACGAGGCGCCCGCCGAGGAGCCCGGGGGCCGCGCCGGCATGTTCCGCTCGCTCCGCAACCACAACTTCCGCCTGTACACCGCGGGCCAGGTCGTCTCCAACACCGGGACGTGGATGCAGCGGATCGCGCAGGACTGGCTCGTCCTCGATCTCGCCCACGGCAGCGGCACCGCGCTGGGCATCACGACCGGCCTGCAGTTCCTGCCGATGCTGCTGTTCGGCCTCTGGGGCGGCGTCATCGCCGACCGCTACTCCAAGCGCCGCGTGCTGATGCTGACGCAGGTGTCGATGGGCGTGCTCGCGCTGGTCCTCGGCCTCCTCGCGATCTCCGGCACGGCGCAGGTGTGGCACGTGTACGTGCTGGCGTTCGGGCTCGGCGTCGCGACCGTCGTGGACAACCCGACCCGCCAGTCCTTCGTGGTCGAGATGGTCGGCAAGCGCGACCTGCCGAACGCGATCGCGCTGAACAGCGCCACCTTCAACGGCGCGCGGCTGCTCGGCCCCGCCGTCGCCGGGGTGCTGATCGCGCTGATCGGCACCGGCCCGGTCTTCCTGGTGAACGCCGCGTCGTTCGGCGCGGTCCTCTTCGGCATCTACGCCATGCGGACGGACGAGCTGAACCAGGCCGCCCCCGTCAAGCGCGCCAAGGGCCAGCTCCGCGAGGGGCTCCGCTACGTGCGCGGGCGCCGCGACCTGATGCTCGTGCTCATCCTCGTCGGGTTCCTCGCCACGTTCGGGATGAACTTCAACACCACGGTCGCGCTGGTGGCGAAGGAGGTCTTCCACACCGGAGCCTCCGCGTTCGGCCTCGCGTCCAGCATGCTGGCGCTCGGCGCGCTCAGCGGCGCCCTGCTGGCCGCCCGCAGGGTCGCCCGGCCCCGGCTGCGGCTGCTGGTGGCGATGGGCCTGGCGTTCGGGGCGCTGGAGGTCCTCACCGGCCTGATGCCCACGTACTGGTCGTTCCTGGCGCTGCTGGTGCCGACCGGGATCGCGATGATGACGATCATGACGGCGGCGAACGCGTCCGTGCAGCTCGGCGTCGCGCCCGAGATGCGCGGCCGCGTCATGGCCCTCTACATGCTGGTGTTCCTCGGGACGAACCCGCTGGGCGCGCCCGCGGTCGGCTGGCTGGCCGAGCACTTCGGCGCGCGGGCCTCCCTCGTCCTCGGCGGGCTGGTCTCCGCGGTCGCCGCCCTCGCGGTGGGCGCCCTGGCCCTGCGGTGGAGGACCGACGAGCAGCGGGCCGCGTCGTCCGGGCGCGGGACGGTGCGTCCCGCCCTCGCCCGGTTTCGCCGCGCCCGGGTCGCCGAGCGGTAAAGGGCTCGCACGGGCCCCATAAGACCGGCGCGGTACGGCGATTCGGTTGACCCTATTTGCGTGACAAGGAACGCCGCCTGCTGAAAAGCTGGCGGGGTGGCCCTGTGGAAGCGTTCATGAGGCTTTTCGTGGCGCTCGTCCCGCCGCCGGAGGTTCTGGACGAGCTCGCGGAGGCCGTCCGGCCCCATCTCGGCACGGTCTCCGAGCTGCGCTGGATCCGGCGTGATCTGATGCACGTCACGCTGACGTTCCTCGACGAGGTCGACGACCGCACCCTGGAGCGCCTGCTCCCGAGGCTGGAGCGCGCCGTCCGCCGCCACGAGCGGATGACGCTGTCGCTGGCGGGCGCGGGCGCGTTCCCCGGCAACGGCGCGCACGCCCGCGTCCTGTGGACGGGCCTGTACGGCGACCGCCGCGCCCTGGCGAGGCTGGCCGCCTCCACCACCGCCGCGGGCCGCCGGGTCGGGACGATCCCCGACAAGCACCGCGGCTTCCGCCCGCACATGACGCTGGCGCGGTCGCGGCGGCCCGTGGACGTGCGGTCGCTCGTCGAGGCGCTGTCATCGTTCGCGGGCATGCCGTGGACGGCGGACTCGGTCCACCTGATGCGCAGCCACCTGCCGGGCAAGGACAGCGCCCAGCTGGAGTACGAGGCGCTGACGACGTGGCCGCTGCGTCACAGCTCCGGCGGCGGAGGGGCGGGACGGTCGGCGTCCGGCGGGCCCCAGGGGACTCCGTAGCGCTCGCAGGCACGGCGCAGCTCGCCGAGGTCGGGCGGGAACGTGATCTGGCGCAGCACCCGCCCGGACGGCCCCCACACCACCAGGCGGGGCATCCGCTCGACCGCGTCGTCGATGCCGACGCCGCCGAGGCGGTCGCGGGGCAGGTCCCACTCGACCCGGCCGCGCCGGGTGACGACGGCGACCCCGGCGGCCGACACGCGCAGCTGCGACCGGTTGCGGTCGTACAGCCAGTAGCCGAGGAGCCCGGCCAACGCCCCGGTCGGCATCGACCACATCGCCGTGGCGTTGAACCCGCCCAGGTCTGGGCCGAGCCACACCGCGCCCAGAAGCGCCACCGCCTCGCACAGCAGGACGCTCATGCCGTAGGTGCCGACGCGGGACCGGCGGGTGGCGTCGAGGACCGTGCCCGGCGCGGTCACCGGGCTGGGCGGGGTGTGGGCGGGGAAGACGAAACCGGACTCCTCCGGCGGCTCCGGCCGGGCTGCCGCGCCCTCGTGCGCGGCGCCCTGCGCCGACAGGGCCGGGGCGGGCTCGGGGCCGGGCGCCGACAGCGAGGACATGGCCGAGTGGAACGCGGCGCTCAGGTAGGCGTCGTACTCGGCGTCGTTGACCGGGAGCCCGGCGCGGCGGGCGGAGTCGCGCAGGTCGGTGCGGGAGATCCGCAGCGCCGAGAGGGGGGCGGAGAAGAACTCGTCGCCGTCGGAGTCGTACAGCCGGACCCAGGCGTGCCCGGAGACGGTCAGCAGCTCGATGCCGCCGATGCGGTCCTGGGGCATCTTCAGCACCACGTCGCCGGCGGCGTCCGCCCAGCCGAGCCCGTCGCCCTCCACGACCAGGCGCCCGCCGGGCACCTGCGCGAAGATCTCCGGCAGCCCTTCGAGCCCGTAGTCGGGACGGCGCGGCGACCGCGCCCCGGGAGTGATCACGCGGTAGCCGTGGTCGTCGAGGGCGTGCGCGAGCTGGAAGCCGTCCAGGCCGTGGGCGGGCAGCCGGGCGACCAGCTCCAGCCGGTGCCCGAACGCCAGCGCGGCGAGGTCGGCGCGGCGCGGCTCGCCGCTCACCGGGTCCAGCCGCAGGCCGGGCCCGACGACGACCGCGGCGACGTTCTCGGCGCGCAGGTCCTGGATCTCGCGGCGGCGGCCGGGGCGGGCCCGCACCAGCAGCCGCTCCGCCGTGATCGTCCAGCGGACCTGCGCGGCCCGCAGCAGCCGGCGGCGCGCCGCGAGGACGCCGCCGATCGCGGCGAGGGCCCAGCAGCCCGCGGCGAGCCGGGCGCCGAACTGGCCCGTCCCGTCCAGCGCGATCCGGACGATCATGACGGCGCCGAGCAGGGCGGTGAGCGCGCCGAGGAGCATGATCCGGCGGCGGCTCGGAAGCGGCTCCGGCGTGGCCAGCCGCTGCTCCTCGGGCGTCGCGCGGGACGCGCGGCCGGAGGGGGCCCGCGCGGGCGGCTCGTGCGCCGCGGCCAGCAGGGCCGCCTCCTGGTCCAGCAGGCGCTTCTCGGCCGCGTGGTCGCGCGGCAGGGGGCCGCCGCCGGGGACGTCGTCCTCCAGCCCGGACACGCGCAGGGCCTCGTCGAGCGCCGGGTCGAGCAGGTCGGCGGCCTCGCCGTCCAGGACGTGCATGGGGATGCCGAGCCTGCGCGCCGCCACGAACACCGCGAGCGGCTCCAGCCCCATCGCCGTCATCCCGCCCACGGCGGTGCGGCCGAACCGGTGGAAGACGGTCAGGACGCCGTCGCCGGTCGTGATGGCCAGGCCGTCGATCCGGGACCGCTCGTAGGAGACCATCGTCAGCCCGCCGGGGCCGACGCGCTCCAGACCGGCCGCCGACAGCCGCCAGTACGGGCGCGGGCGGCGGCGGCGCGCCTCCGGGACCGCGCCGAGCAGCCACGGGAACGCGGCGACGGCGCCGATCAGCGCGGCCCACAGCCACACCGGCCTGATCGGCAGCAGCGCCAGCGCCACCGCGAGGACGGTGAACGGACCCGCGGCGACCGGGCGCCACCGGCCGCCGGATCCCGCGAGGCCCACCAGCTCATGCTCCACAGTCCGCATCCTCACACGGGTCCCCGCGGGACCGTCGCCCCCTTCCACGATCCGGTCGCCCTCCGGAACCGACATCCATCGCGCCGGTCAGGTCGGGACTCCACCGCCGTCACATGAGGCTCACCGGTCGCGTGAGCCGAGCCTCCGTGGAACCGCCGCCGTGCCCTCACCGCCGTCGCCGCACCAGGCCGTAGCCGACCGCCCCCGCGATCGCGAGGGCGAGGAACAGCGCCATCCGGGTGTTGGTGGCGTCCCGGCGGCCGCTCGTGGTGTCGTCGCCCGGGCCCGCGCTCCCGGGGGAGGACGCCGGCGACGGCCGCGCCTCCTCCGGCAGCGGCAGCCGGTAGACCGGCTGGTTCACGCCCTCGGAGCCCACCAGCAGCGACCTCCCGTCCGGGGTGTAGGTCACCGACTCGCCCTGCACCTGCCGGGGCAGGTCCAGCGACTCGATCGTCTTGGCGGGGCGGCCGTCGGCGCCGACCGAGTAAAGCCGGGCGCCGAAGTAGGTGCGGATGACGCAGGTCCGCCCGTCGGGGGCGAAGGCGCCGTCGGTCGCGATGGGCGGGGCGTCCCCGACCTGGCGCAGGACGTTGGTCCCGCCGGTCCGCAGCCGCGCCGGCGCCTCGTAGACCTTGCCGCCGAACAGCTTGCTGGCGATGTAGAGCCGGTTCGTGCGCGGGTTGATCATCATGGTCTCGGCGTTGCGCGGCCCGTCCTCGTACTTCATCCGGAACCGGGTCGCCGGCAGCGCCTGGCTCACCAGCCGGGCCGGCTCGGGGATCCGGTACACGGTCACGTACGGCCAGGCGCCGCCGAGGTTGTCGCCGATGTCCGCCACGAAGATCGCCGGACGGCCGCGGCCGTCCTTGCCGATCGCCATCGCCTCCCAGTCGCGGGCGCCCGCGCCGGCGAGCGTGAGCACGGCGACGACCCTCCCGTCCGGGCCCAGCGCGTAGACCTTCGGGACGCCGCCGGAGTCGTTGTGGGTGTAGACGACGCCCGGGTGCAGGGAGCTGGCCGCGAGCCCGCTGGACTCGGTGATCCGGGTGTCCTTGATCGTGAAGGCGACCGCGTCGCCACGACCCGCGGAGGCGGAGGCGGAGGGGGAGAGCAGGCAGACCGGGGCGCCGGCGAGGGCGATCGCGGTGCCCGCACGGACGGCGGCCCGGCGTGCTGACATGGATCGATCATCCCCGTTCCGCGCCCCGACGATCACTGATCCGCGCCGCTCAGCCCAGCAGCGCCCCGACGACCACGGCCAGGATGAGCGCGGTCAGCACGGTGGGCAGCAGCCATTGGGGCGCGCGGTTCACGCTCCTGAGCTTATTCGGCCTCCCGGCCGCCTCGAACCGTCCACCCATGATCTGCATCTCATCCCGCGCCCAGGGACAGCACCGCGACGAGCGCGCCGGCGAGCATGTAGGGGCCGAAGGGGAAGTCGCCCTTGCGGGAGCGGCGGGCGATCATGATGCCGAGGGCGACGAGGCCGCCCGTCAGGTAGGTCGTGAGCAGGCCGGTGATCCAGGCGTTCTGCCCGAACCAGCCGAGGTAGAGGCCGAGGACGCCGGACAGCTTGACGTCCCCGAGGCCGATGCCGGACGGGACGAGCAGGGCCTGCGCGAAGTACAGCGCGAACAGCGCGGCCATGCCGGCGAGCGCGTGCTCGAACCGCCGCGCGCCGTCCTCGGTGAACGGCGCCGCCGCTGCGAGCAGCACCGCCGCGACGCCGTAGGACGGGAGCGTGAACCGGTCGGGCAGCCGCTTGACCCCGACGTCGATGAAGCCGAGCAAGGCGCCCGCGGCCGCGAGGTACAGCAGCGCGGGCAGGACGGGCTCGAACCCGGCCCGCCATCCGAGCACACCGAAGAGGGCGGCCGTGACCAGCCCCATCAGGATCCGGCGGCGGCGCGGGACCTCGCCCACGTAGGGCGCCGCCAGCGGCGCCGCGAGAACGCCGACCGCGAACCCGACGGGCACCAACACGAACGCGACCATCGACCCTCGCCCCGATCCGGCGTCTGCACAGCCTCCGGCACTGTAACCGCCCGGACGGGACGCCCGTCCGGGCCCCGGGAGGCCGGGGGACGGCCGGCGGCGGTCAGCGCCGGTATTGGCGGTCGTGGCGGCGGTCATAGCGGCGGTCATAGCGCGGGGAGTAGCGGTCGTCATAGTCGTCATCGCCGTTGATCAGGATCCAGACGAAATAGCACAGCACCAGCCCGGCGAGCACGCTCCCGATGTCGATCGCGCCGCCGCCGTTGAAGGACTCGTGAGTCGCGGGGGCCGTGCACACGTGGTCCTTGCACTTGGCGCCCTTGTGCTTCTCGCGCCATTCGTCGGGCGGTGACTTCACGCGGACGTACGGCTTCTCGTCGATCAGCACGGCCTCCTGCCGCACGCCGTCCTCCACCGCGGTCGCACCGGGCTTGAAGTACTTGCCGGAATGGATCTGGGGCCGGCCCTGGTAGATCGCGTTGACGGCCTTCGCCTGCAGCCAGGAACGGTTGGCCACGCAGATGATCAACACGATGCCCATCATCACGAGGAGCACGACGCGGGCGATCAGCCCGATGCAGCCCAGCCCGGCACTCCGTCGATAGAACACACTGAGGACCCGTCCGGAGACCCCCCGAAGACGCAACCGCCGAGGGCACAGGGGTCGCCGGCTACTTGCTCGGTGCCACCGCGCGCGGACGGTCCCTTACCGCGGGGCCTCAGAACCCCGCGGTCATGCAAACCACATCTCAGAAAGGCATCTCATGTACGAGATCCCCGACCAGGAGAAGTTCCCCCCGTTCCGGAGGCTCTTCTTCGCTTTGGAACAGGCTCGGCCCGACCGCGCGGCTCTCATGACGCGCCACGTTCTGGCGGAGCTGAATCTCCCGTACCACGTCGCGCAGAGGCTGGAGCAGTTCGCGTACGAGCTCCTGCTCAACGCCTACCAGCACACGACGGGCGTGGACCTCGCCCGCGTGGGCGACGAGCCGCTGCCGCGCAACATCCGCCTGGAGGTCGGCACCGTCGACGTGCGCGGCACGACCTGCGTCCGCGTCGCCGTCTACGACCGGGGCGACCTGCGCGACTTCCACTGGTCGTCGGCCCGCCGCGGCCTGACCTCCATCCGGGACTACGCCCACGAGTACGGCTGCGAGGCCGCATCACCGTACGGCAAGGTCGTGTGGGCCCAGATCTGATCGCGGGCCCCCCGCCCGCCGTCCGCGCCAACGGTCGCCACGGCTCCTGATCGGAAGCCGAGGCGAGGAGACGGACCGGCCTCCACCCCCGACGGGGTGGAGGCCGGTTCTTCTTTTGCCCTTGGCCCCCTACCACCTGCGTCCGCTCACCCGACAGGAGTTGCGGTCCATGGCCGCATCCGGACGGTAG
Source organism: Actinomadura sp. NPDC048032 (assembly GCF_040653175.1). Classification (NCBI taxonomy): domain Bacteria; kingdom Bacillati; phylum Actinomycetota; class Actinomycetes; order Streptosporangiales; family Thermomonosporaceae; genus Actinomadura; species Actinomadura sp. NPDC048032. The sequence continues at coordinate 609 of NZ_JBEZJP010000095.1, read as the reverse complement.
ACCCCGCGAGTGACCTTCCCGGCTCTCGCCACGCAACCCAGAAGGAGTGTTTCCATGCACGGATCGACCGTCATCGGCGCCCCTCGTTCGCAGCCCCGGCCCGCGTTCGAGAGCGACCAGCAGGTGCCCTACACCATCGACCTGCAGTCGTTCGAGCTCAACGAGCCCACGGACGCCATGGTCAGGAACGCGGTGCAGGGCATGTTCAGCGACCTCCCCGAGGAGGTGCAGGGCGACGTGAGGCGGGTCGCGATGGAGCTGATCCGCAACACCCAGCCCCTCTGGCGGCCGCAGGCCGGGGTCATCCGCCCCGGCAGCCCGGCCGTCACCGTGACGCTGGGCTGGGCCACCGACGAGCGCCCCCGCGAGTGGGTCAAGTACCCCCTCATCACGGTGAGCGACGGGAACGCCGCCATGCCCGACGTGCGGGACCTGACCAGGACCTGGCTCGGGCTGGTGGTCGAACTGACCCACCGGTGCGGCGCCTTTCACACCACGTCCGGCAAGCGTTACTGGGCTCTCGTGAGCCCCGACGCGCGCTGATCTCCACCTGAACGACGCCCGGCATTCACCGATCCGGGCGATGCAGTGGCGGGCCGCCATCCCCGC
>NZ_JBEZJP010000094.1:0-23119 GCF_040653175.1 Actinomadura sp. NPDC048032 | reverse complement strand
GCCGCGGGGGCCGACCGGCGGCTGGCCTTCCAGTCCGCCTACCCCGTGGGCGGCGGGACCGCGTCGACGGCGTAGCGGACGCCGCCGACCGCCTCGGCGCGGTCGAGCAGGAGCCGGTTGGCGGCGAGCATCTCCGCGACGGACGCGCACCCCGGTGAGGCGGTGCGCAGCACGCCGAACAGGACCGGGTCGTCCGGCGCCCTCAGCATCGGGACACGGCCGACCCGCAGCGCCTTGACCACGATGACGCCGCCGAGGCCGAGATCCGCCGCGGTCATGCCGGCGACCGTCGACCCGATCAGCGCGGCGGCCGCGGGGCCGGGAAGCAGGACGATGCCCCACGGGTGCGGGCGCGCCCACTCGCCGAGGGCGATCAGCTCCTCCACGTCGGGTCGCATCCGGTCGGCGAAGTCGGCGTAGGAGAGCTCCTCGGCCTCCGCGGTGCCCGGAGGAGGCTCGCCCTGGCCGTACAGCACGGCCTTGGCCTCGTACGCCCAGCCGTCTTCCGAGGGCTTGACCTGGCCCGAGATGTGGTCGGCCGGCGTCTCGCGCTGGACGCGCAGGAGGTCCGCCGCGTCCCGGCACGGGATCGTGCAGCTCAGCACCCGCCCGGGCGCCGGGACGAGCCGCAGCGTCGCCGCGGTGATGACGCCGTGCCGGCCGAGCCCGCCGCGGACCGCGTCGAAGACGTCGGGGCGGACGTCGGGGGAGCAGGTGACGAGCTCCCCGTCCGTGACGACCTCCAGCGCGAGGAGGTTCTCGGCCTGCGTCCCGTACCGGTGGGACGCCCCGCCGAGGCCCCCGGCGGAGATCGTTCCGCCGACCGTGACGTCGAGATGGTCGGTCAGCACGGGCGGCGTGAGCCCGAGCGGCAGCGTCGCGGCGAGGACCGCGCGCCAAGTCGTCCCCGCGCCGACGACCGCGCGATCGGGGCCGACCTCGTGCACGCCCGCGAGCGCGCCGAGATCGAGCGAGACGCCTGCGGTCAGGGACTGCCCGTAGGTGGAGTGCCCGAGGCCGCGCGGTACCGTCTCCAGGCCGTGCGCGGCGGCCTCGCGGACCGCCTCCGCGGCCTCCCGCGCCGACGCCGGCCGTACGACCCGCGCGGGCGAGCGCTCGACGATCCCCCCGAAGTCACGCAATGCGATGCCCCCTCGCTGGTGGTCACCGCCTCCGGTGACGTCAGCCCCGTCGCGGCCGCCCACGCGGTGATTCTAGATTTTCCCGCAGGCGGGGAGAGGGCTCGGCCCCCGGGGCCCGCGGCATCGCCGCCGGGTTACGGGGATGTGATCTGGATAACATTTTCCTGTGGCCGATCAGGGCGTGTGACCCACGGATCAACAGGGGTCACCTGCCGGGAAAGGAATATGGCCCGATCCAATCCCCCCTCCGGGGCGCCCCGACCGTCTGACATCCCCCTTTGCGGGCGTCGGGCCCTTTGCGTCGAAATGACAAGATGTTCCCGTTGACCGTATGTGGGCATGAGTGAGCGCTGAGAGTTTCCTGGAGAGGCGGGTCGCAGAGTGTCGCGCGGTAGTGAGTTCGTGGTGGTGGCCAACCGGTTGCCGGTGGACCGGAATGTCGGAGCCGACGGCGTTCCGCGCTGGCGGCGCAGTCCGGGCGGACTGGTGAGCGCGATCGCCCCGGTGATGAGGCGCAGGAAGGGCACGTGGATCGGCTGGACGGGCGCGCCGGACGAGCAGCTGGAGCCGTTCGAGGAGGACGGCATGTCGCTGCACCCCATCGCCCAGTCCGCGCGGGAGGTGGAGCTCTACTACGAGGGCTTCTCGAACGCCACGCTGTGGCCGCTCTATCACGACGTCGTCGCGACCCCCGTCTACGACCGGGCGATGTGGGACGCCTACGTCCGCGTCAACCGGCGCTTCGCCGAGGCGGCGGCGAAGGTCGCCTCGAAGAACGCCATCGTCTGGGTGCAGGACTACCAGCTCCAGCTCGTGCCGCAGATGCTCCGCGAACTGCGTCCCGACCTGCGGATCGGCTTCTTCCTGCACATCCCGTTCCCGCCCGTGGAGCTGTTCTGGCAGCTGCCGTGGCGGCGCCGGATCCTGGAGGGGCTGCTCGGCGCCGACCTGGTCGGCTTCCAGCTCCCCGGGGCGGCGGCGAACTTCGTGCGGCTCTGCCGGCGACTCCTGGACGCCCGCTTCGCCAAGCAGGACGTCTTCTGGGACGACCGCGTCGTGCGCGCCCGCGCGTTCCCCATCTCGGTGGACGTCGGAGAGCTGAACGACCTGGTCGGGCGCGAGGACGTCCTGGAGCGGGCGCAGGAGATCCGCACCGACCTCGGTGACGCCACCGTGCTGCTGGGCGTCGACCGCCTCGACTACACCAAGGGCATCACGCAGCGTCTCCAGGCCTTCGGAGAGCTGGTCGAGGAGGGCCACATCAAGCCGGGGCAGGCGGTGTTCGTGCAGATCGCGACGCCGAGCCGGGAGCGCGTCGAGCAGTACCAGCTGCTCCGGGAGGAGATCGAGCAGCTGGTCGGGCGGATCAACGGGGAACACGGCGAGATCGGGTTTCCGGTCATCCACTACCTGCACAGCTCCTATGACCGCGCCGAGCTGGCCGCGCTGTACCTCGCGGCGGACGTGATGGTGGTGACCCCGCTGCGCGACGGCATGAACCTGGTCGCCAAGGAGTACGTGGCCTGCCGCAAGGACCTGCGGGGCGCCCTCGTGCTCAGCGAGTTCACCGGGGCCGCCGCCGAGCTGAAGCGCGGCGCCTTCCAGGTCAACCCCTACGACATCGACGGCCTCAAGGGGACGCTGATGGCGGCGCTGAACGCCGAGCCCGCCGAGCAGGCGCGGCGCATGCGCGTCATGCGCCGCCGCGTCATCGAGCACGACGTGGACCGGTGGGCCCAGGAGTTCCTCAGCGAGCTGGAGAATCCGGCGCGCCCGGCCCCCGTGCTGCAGGCTCCTAGCGGACTGGAGAGCTGAACCGCAGGTCGAAGGCGGCCCAGACCGCCTTTCCTCCGGTCGCCAGGCGCGCCCAGCCCCAGGAGTCGCTGACCGCGCCGACGACGACGAGGCCCCGGCCGCCCTCGGCGCAGCGGTCGGGTTCGGTCGGCACCGGCTCGGGCGCGCGTGCGCCCGGGTCGGTCACCGACACCACGAGCCGCCTCGGGTGACCGATCAGGACGAGCTGGATGGGGCACAGCGGAAGCGGCTGGGAGAGGCCCTCCAGGCCGTGCCGCAGCGCGTTGGTCACCAGCTCCGACACGGCGACGACCACGTCTCCGGCGTCGCCGGCCAGACCCCACGCGTCCAGCGTGACCTGGGTGAACTCGCGTGCGGACCGAGGTGCGGTGATCTCGGCCGGGAGCACCCGGCGGGCCGTGCGCGGCGTGCCCGCGTGCGGGGCCGGCCAGAGTCCGGCGAGGCCTGGGGTCGAGGCGGGGCCGCGTGCGGCCTCCCCGGGGGCGTTCGGGCCGAGCGTCATCGGCGGGGCATCCGGCCAGGGCGTGCGGACGGCCGAGAAGTGCCGTGGCCGCCCGCCCCCCATGGCGGCGTGGGCTGCGACGTCGTCTGCCTGGTCAACGGTCATGGTCAAACCTCAGAGGCGTGCGGGTTGGTCACCGGCGAGCGTTCGCTATCTTGCTCCCCAAGCCGTGCAGATGCAAGACCGTCTGCATGAACCAATGCAAGAACGAATGCACGTGCATCTCGTACCATGGTGTGGGGTGGGGCGAGATCGCGGTCTCCCGGGACAGGGAGGCCGAGACGCCTAGAGGGGGCGATGATGGACGGCCACCAGATGTCGGACGTCCGGTGCGGCGGGCTCGTCTGGCAGAAGAGCCGGCGGAGCAACCCGTCCGGCAACTGCGTCGAGATGGCGGAACTTCCCACCGGGGAGATCGCCGTGCGCAACTCCAGGGACCCCGAGGGAGCGATCCTCGTCTACACGCGCGAGGAGGTGGAGGCGTTCGTCGGGGGAGCCAAGGACGGTGACTTCGACCACATGCTCGTCTGACCCCGCAGCAAAACCGAATGGGATTCCATTCGCCGCCCCGGCCGGGTAGGTTGCGGCCATGCACCTGGGGCAGATCGCCGCTCGGACGCCTGACAAGCCCGCCGTGGTCATGGCAGGCTCCGGGCGGGTCGTCACCTTCCGCGAACTGAACGAGGAGTCCAACCGGCTCGCGCAGCTGCTCCGCGCGGAGGGGCTGCGCCCCGGGGACCACATCGCGTTCATGATGGAGAACCATCCGCTGTACCTGGCCGTCGCCTGGGCCGCGCAGCGGTCCGGGCTCTACTACACCGCCATCAGCTCGCGCCTCCAGCCCGACGAGGTCGCCTACATCGCGGGCAACTGCGAGGCGAAGGTCTTCATCACCAGCGCCTCCATGGAGGCCGCCGCGCAGTCGCCGCCGGACGTGCCGCTGCGCCTGATGCTCGGCGGCACGGCCCCCGGCTACGCCTCCTACGAGGAGCGCGTCGCCCAGCACCCGCCCACGCCGATCGAGGACGAGTGCGAGGGCGCGGACATGCTCTACTCGTCCGGCACGACCGGCCGCCCCAAGGGCGTGAAACCGGCCCTGTCCAAGGCCCCGATGGGCGAGGGCGGGACGCTGTACCAGCTGCTGGCGTTCCTCTTCCAGCCCGACGCCGACTCGGTCTACCTCTCCCCGGCGCCGCTCTACCACGCCGCGCCGCTGCGGTACTCGCTCAACTTCCACCGGTTCGGCGCCACCGTCGTCGTGATGGAGAAGTTCGACGCCGAGCAGGCCCTCGCCGCGGTCGAGAAGTACGGCGTCACGCACAGCCAGTGGGTTCCGACCATGTTCATCCGGATGCTCAAGCTCCCGGAGGAGACCCGCGCCCGCTACGACGTCTCGTCGCTGCGCTGCGCCGTCCACGCCGCCGCGCCCTGCCCCGTCCCGGTCAAGGAGCAGATGATCGCCTGGTGGGGGCCGATCCTGCACGAGTACTACGCCGGCACCGAGGGCAACTGCTTCGTCTACACGAACTCGGAGGACTGGCTGGCCCACAGGGGCACCGTCGGCCGTCCCATCCTCGGCGAGGTCCACGTCTGCGACGAGGAGGGCCGGGAACTGCCGCCGGGCGAGCCCGGCACGCTCTACTTCGGCAACGGCCCCGCGTTCGAGTACCACGCCGACGAGGCCAGGACCGCGGCGTCGCGCGACCCCTGGGGCCACGGCTGGACCACCCTCGGCGACGTCGGGCACGTGGACGAGGACGGCTTCCTCTACCTCACCGACCGCCGCGCCTACATGATCATCAGTGGCGGGGTGAACATCTACCCGCAGGAGGCCGAGAACGTCCTCGCGGTGCATCCGAAGGTCGCCGACGTCGCGGTGTTCGGCGTCCCGGACGCCGAGATGGGGGGGGCGGTCAAGGCCGTCGTGCAGCCGCTGTCCATGGACGACGCGGGCCCCGCGCTGGAGGCCGAGCTGATCGCGTACTGCCGCGACCGGCTCGCCCACTACAAGTGCCCGCGCTCGGTCGACTTCCGCGCCGAGCTGCCCCGGCACCCCACCGGCAAGCTCTACAAGCGGCTGCTGAAGGACGAGTACTGGGCGGGCGTGCGCCCTGCCACGGCCTGAGGCGGCCCTGAAAGGCCAAACCCCGGCCGGGGCCCCTGAGGGGTCGGCCGGGGTTTGGAACGCGCCAGGGACGTTCTAGTGCATCGGCATCGGCGCGTCGGCCACGGGGGTGTCCGGCTTCTTGCGCGGCAGCAGCAGCGCCGGCAGGAACGCCAGCAGCAGCAGCCCGGCCGAGTACCAGTAGGTGTGCTGGAACGCGCTCGCCATCGGCCCGGCGATCTTCTGCATGATCGCCGGCGGCACCTTCTCGGCGCTGCCGATCTCGCCGCCGGCCCCGCCGCCGAGCTCCGAGACCAGCCGGTTGGCCAGCAGGACGGAGATCAGCGCGGTGCCGATGGACGCGGACACCTGCTGGATGATGTTCAGCATCGTGCTCGCCCGCGGCACCTCGTCGTGGACGAGCGTCTGGATGGCCGCCGCCATGGTCGGCATCATCGTCATGCCCATGCCGAGGCCCATCACGAACAGGGTGCCGCCGAGGGCCCAGTAGGAGGTGTCGGCCTCCAGGATCGAGGCGAAGCCCGACACCGACAGCACCACGACGACCATGCCGACCAGCACGACCCGGCCGGGGCCGATCCGGTCGGTCAGCTTGCCGCCGATCGGCATCGTGATCATCGCGCCGAGGCCCTGCGGGGCCAGCAGCAGGCCGGACTGGAGGGCGCCCTCGCCGCGCACGGTCTGATAGTACAGCGGCAGCAGCAGCATCGCGCCCATGAACGCGGCCATGAACAGCACCATCGTGCCGGACGCGGCCGCCACCGAGCGCCGCTTGAGCAGCCGCAGGTCGATCAGCGGGTTCTTGGCCTTCAGCGCCCGGACCACGAAGCCGAGCATCAGCACGGCGCCGACGGCCCAGAAGGCCAGCGACCCGGTCTTCAGGAAGTCCTTCATCTCGGCGCCCTTGGCCACACCGTAGATCAGCGAGGCCAGGCCGGGGGAGAGCAGGAGCAGCCCGATGAAGTCGAGGCGCTCGGCCGGCTTCGGCTCGTCCTTCTTGAGGATCCGCGCGGCCAGCGTCAGCGCGACGATGCCGATCGGCAGGTTGATGAAGAAGATCCACCGCCACGACACGTCGTCGACGAGGTAGCCGCCGATGATGGGGCCGAGGATCGGGCCGAGCAGCATCGGCACGCCGACGATGCTCATCACCTGGCCGACCCGCTGCGGCCCCGCCGCCTGGGTCAGGATCGTCATGCCGGCCGGCATGATCATGCCGCCGCCCAGGCCCTGCAGCACCCGGAAGGCGATCAGCGACTCGGCGGACCATGCCATGCCCGCCAGCATCGAACCGGCGACGAACAGCCCGATGGAGATCATGTAGAGGCGCTTGGTGCCGAACCGGGCCGAGGCCCATCCCGTGATCGGGATCACGGTGGCCAGCGCCAGGGTGTAGCCGGTCGCGACCCACTGGATCGTCGCCAGCGAGGTCTCGAACTCCTTCGCCAGGTCGTTGATCGCGACATTGACGACCGTCACGTCCAGGATGGACATGATCGCCCCGAGGACGACCACCATGGCCGTGGCGAGCACACCGCGGTCCAGGCCTCCTCCGGTGCCGGAATCCTCCAGCGGGCCGTCCGCCACCTTGGGAGATGCGGGAGCGGTCAACTCTCTTCCAATCGTCAGGCCCGCATGTGGGCACGCGGGGGCCGTGGTCACGTTGCTCAGGGGGTTGTCAGGGCTCGCTCAGGGGCTCGCCTGGGTACTGCGGCAAATTACTGCAGTGACTGACACTTTCGCGAACGATTAAACTTCGAGCGCTTCGGGAGTATTCCAGCGGGGTCCGACAGATCTGCCCTGCTCCGCGCCGTTCGGCCTTCCGCGGCCATCGCCCCCGAGGCCGACCAAGTGTGACAGACGCGACATCCGAGCGCTCCCTCGGCCGCAGGTCCCCGACCGGAGTCCCCGGGCCCGGCGTCTCGCCGCTACTTCGGGGGCAGGGACAGGGCGTAGGCGAGTCCTCGATCCACCCACGCGGCCACATCGGACGGCGCGGCGCAGGCTTCGGGCGAAACCGTGATCCATCCTCGCATCGGGTGGCCGCGCATGACCGTAGTGGCGGCGCCCGGCTCGGCGAGCAGGTCGTCGTGGTCGTCCGGGGAGACCCGGACCATCAGTCCGCCCTTGCTCCTCACGACCACGGCCATGTTGCCGTTCACCATCCAGGCGAGGCCGCCGAACATCCGCTTCGGGGTCGCGTCACGCCTCGCTCCGAGCAGATCCTCCACGCGGTCGGCCAGTTCCTCGTCGTAGCTCACCCGGCCATCTTCTCCCGTGCGCCCGACATTCATCATTCGCGCCCTCGCCCGCGACGGCCGGCCGCCGTCAGCCGTGGCGCCGGCGGCCCTCCTTCGTGCGAAGGCCGTAGCCGAAGGCGCGGTCGAGGGCGATGTGAGCCATCCAGCCGCACAGGGCGGCGAAGATGGGCGCCCAGGTTATGGGGGCGACCGTGTAGAGCACCATCAGCGCGAACGGCACCAGGGCGCGGTGCGCGGCGTTGTAGTACGGCACGGCGCGCGGCTGGAGCCGCCCGTGCTCGACGGCGCCGGATCCTCGCAGCCCGACGAGGAAGGTCAGGTCGGGGGCGATGAAGAAGGTGAGCGCGGCGAGCGCCGCGAGCCACCCGTGGTTGACGCCTTCGAGGACGGCGAAGGCCGTCCAGAAGAGCGCGCCGCGGACCATGCGGCGCGGCGGAGGGTGCGGATGCCGGGGATCTCGCTCCGGGTGACGGCTGCGCTCACGATGACGGCCCTTCGAAAGGTCGGCTAATGATGTTAGCCAAATTAAAGCTAAGAGTATTAGCTGTCAAGCTATCAGTCGTTTAGTGCGTGCGAGACGGCGTGCCGGGCTCGTGCGGGAGCCGGGGATAAGGGCCGCGCCCGGGACCCGCGCGCCGCTAGCATGATCGGATGTCGCAGACGGTGGGGATCGCGGAGTTCGTCCGGCAGCCGAGTGACCTGGGCGAATGCCGGGGCGGAACGGACCTGATCGGCCGGGACGAGGTCCAGGCCTTCCTGGGGTCCATCACCGATGTCGATGCCGCGATGGCGGAGCTGGCCGCCTCGCTCGGGTCCGGTGACGTCTTCCGCGCCGGGATGATGGCCTTCGTGTGCGGGGTGCTCGTCGAGCGCGGCGGCTCGGTGACGGTCCCGGTCGACGCGGTCATGCAGGTGACGGAGCGTTACCTGCACCTGGCGAAGCAGTTCACGGCGCGGGGCGGGGCGGGTGCCCAGGACGAGCTGTTCCAGGCGTCCCCCGACCTCGTCCGCGCCCACCACGTCCTGCCCTTCGTCCTCCTCGCCGCCATGACGATGCTCAGCCGCGACGAGGGCGCGCGGCGGCGCCTGCGGACCCGGCCCCACGTCGCGCCGCTGGTGGACGAACTGGAAGACCACTACGAGACCCTCTACTACGTCCGCGAGGTGCTCGCCCTTCTGGACGGCCGGGAGATCCTGCTGCTCGACCCGCGCGGCCGGCGCGGCTTCGTCCTCAGGCTGACCGGCGTCCAGGACCGGATGTACCACTTCTTCGCTCTGGCCCAGGACGCCCTCGAACGCCACGCGGGCCCCGGCTATCTCGGAGCCGAGCCGACCGACCCCGCGACGGTGCGGTACGCGCGGAACCGGGGCCTGACCCCGCAGGAGCACCAGCAGGCGCAGGAGCTGATCGACCACCAGCGGATCGGATTCCACTACCCGGGCGCCGATGCGAGGCCGGCGCTGTTCTTCCCCGGTTCCGCGCCCTTCGAGGCGGTCCCCGTGGTCGACGGCCTTCCCACCCTGTTCCTGGACGAGAAGTCGATCAACGCCCAGTGGTCTCCCACGAACATGTATCCGGTCCTGCACGAGGCGCTGGAATCACGGGTCAGCCTTCGCGAACTGCCCCGTGAGGACGTGGAGGCCAGGCTCGCGGTCTTCGCGGGCTAGGAGCCAAAACCGGTCGTCGCAGGCGCTCCCGCTGGTCGGCGCGGTCCACGCCGTCGGCAGGCCGCTGCGGCTCGACCTCTGGGGCCACCCGTACGGCCCGTCCCGGACGGTCGCCGCGGACTGACCCGGGGTCAGGGTTTGCGGGCCAGGCCTCCGTACATCGACACCTGGGAGTCGTCGATCGCGCGGGCCTTGTCGTCCGGGCGCCAGCGGTGCACGGGGGCCACGCCCGGTTCGACGAGCTCCAGGCCGTCGAAGAAGCTCGTCACCTGGGCCTTCGTGCGGGCCTTCGACTTGATCCCGCGCGCGTTGTACTTCTTCACGGCGTCCCCGACCTCGTCGGGAGCGCTGTCGATGGTGATGGTGGAGAGGGCGAGCCAGCTGCCCGGCGGGAGAGGCTCCATCAGCCGCCGGACGACGTCGTGCGCGAGTTCGTCGTCGTGGACGAAGTGCAGGACGGCGATCAGGCACAGCGCCACCGGCTCGCCGAAGTCCAGCGTGGCCCGGACCTCGGGCGACGACAGGATGGCCTCCGGCTCGGCCAGGTCCGCGTGGATGTAGCGGGAGCGGCCCTGCGGGGTGCCGGTCAGCAGCGCGCGGGCGTGCGCCAGCACGATCGGATCGTTGTCGACGTACACGACACGGCTGGACGGGGCGACCTCCTGGACGACCTCGTGGAGGTTCGGGGAGGTCGGCAGCCCGGTCCCGACGTCGAGGAACTGCCGGACGCCGCACCCGGCCGCGAGGTGGCGGGCGACCCGGACCATGAAGTCGCGGTTGGCCCGCACGGAGGTGCGCATGTACGGGGCGACCCTGACGACCTCCTCGGCGGCGGCCCGGTCGGCGGCGTAGTTGTCCTTGCCGCCGAGCAGGTAGTCGTAGACCCGGGCGGAGTGGGCGACATCCGTCTTCAGGTCGGCGGACGTCGGTTCACGGGCGGTCTTGTCCGGCACGATGGGCCCCCGTCGCTCGGTGTGCTGGCACCCGGCGATATTAGTAAGTCTTGTTATCTAATGGGACGCCTTCGGCGCAACCCGGCCGGGTTCGCGGAGGCGGGCGTAGATGTCGCCCGACCGTCCGCGCGGGCGGATCCTGTCCAGCCGCCGCCGCAGCTCGGCCGCGTCGAGCCAGCGGGGACTGGCCAGCCGCATCGTCTCGATGGGGGAGTAGTTGTAGACGTAGTCGCCGAGCCGGTCGACGAGCTCCAGCGCCTCCAGCGAGGCGTCGTGCGCCGACGGCACGTACTCGAACGACAGGGCGGGCAGCGGCCGGGACAGCCCCGCCAGCACGTCCGCCTCGAAGCCCTCGACGTCGATCTTGCAGAAGGCCGGCACGCCGTGCAGGGCGATGAGCTCGTCCAGCGTGGTCACGTCGACGCCGATCGAGCGGTCCCAGCGGACGCGGGCGAAGCCGCGGTCCGTCGTCACCGCCCTGATCCAGCCGGGCGACATCGAGGACACCGTCGGCGTCGCGGTGGACAGGGCCAGGTGCGCCCGTCCTGGCGCGGCGCCCGCGGCGCCGGAAACGAGCGTGACGCCGCGGTCGCGGCCGAAGAACAGGCGCAGGACGCGCAGGCAGTCGGGCTGCGGCTCCACCGCGACGACGCGCGCTCCCAGCCCCCGCCACACGCGCACCCGGCCGCCCACGTGCGCTCCGATGTCGAACGCGAGGTCGCCGGGCCCGAGGAACTGCCCGTAGAGGCGCGACGCGCGCCGGTGCCTGCCCGGAATTCCGTGGTACATGACCAGTGAGCGAGCGATCCCGTAGGCGCGCAGCAGCATCCGCCGACCTTACCGCGCCGGGCCTCGCAACCGGTGGTGACTTCGCGGTGGCGGGCCCGGCGGGGGTCAGGACGGCGGGAGGCCGAGGGCGCGGGCGATCAGCATGCGCTGCACCTCCGAGGTGCCCTCGCCCACCTCCAGGATCTTCGCGTCGCGGTAGAAGCGGCCGACGGCGTACTCGTTCATGAAGCCGTATCCGCCGAAGACCTGCGTGGCGTCGCGGGCGTTGTCCATGGCGGCGTTGGAGGCGACCAGCTTGGCGATGGCGGCCTCCTTCTTGAACGGCTCCCCGGCCAGCATCTTCGCGGCCGCCGCGTAGTAGGCGAGCCGGGCCGTGTGCGCCCGGGTCTCCATGTCGGCGACCTTGAACTGGATCGCCTGGTAGCGGCCGATCTCCTTGCCGAACGCCTCCCGCTCGCGGACGTAGCGCAGGCACTCGTCCACGCAGCCCTGGGCGAGGCCGACCGACAGCGCGGCGATCGCGATGCGCCCCTCGTCGAGGATCCGCAGGAACTGGGCGTACCCCCGGCCGCGCTCGCCGACGAGGTTCTCGGCCGGGACGCGGACGTCGTCGAACGACAGCTCCCGCGTGTCGGACGCCGACCAGCCGACCTTGGAGTACTTGCGCCCGACCGTGAAGCCCGGGGTCCCGTTCGGGACGAGGATCGTGGAGATCTCGCCGTCGCCGGTGAAGGCGGTCACGGTCACGAACGCGGTGATGTCGGTGCCGGAGTTGGTGATGAACGACTTGGACCCGTTGATCACCCAGGAGTCGCCGTCGAGCCGGGCCGTGGTGCGCATGCCGCCGGGCACGTCCGACCCGCCGCCCGGCTCGGTCAGCCCGAAGGCCGCCAGGCGCTCACCCGAGGTGAGCTGCGGCAGCCACCGCTCCTTCTGCTCGGCCGACCCGAACCGGTAGATCGGCATCGCGCCCAGCGACACCCCGGCCTCCAGGGTGATCGCGACGGACGAGTCGACGCGCGCCAGCTCCTCCAGGGCGAGGCAGAGCGTGAAGTAGTCGCCGCCCATGCCGCCGTGCTCCTCCGGGAACGGCAGCCCGAACAGGCCCATCTTCCCCATCGCGGCGACGATCTCGTAGGGGAACTCGCCGCGCTCGTACAGGTCCCCGATCACCGGGGCGACGCTCTCGCGGGCGAACCGCTCGACCGTGCGCCGCAGCTCCTCCTGCTCCTCGCCGAGCGTGAAGTCGATCATTGGCTACTCCGATTCAGGTGACAGGGCTTGCACTACGCGGGACGGGCTGGGGCGGCCCAGGCGGCCCGCCATCCAGCGGCTCGTGGCCACGAGCCCGGCGAGGTCGACTCCGGTCTCGACGCCGAGGCCGTTCAGCATCCAGACGAGGTCCTCGGTGGGCAGGTTGCCGGTGGCGCTCTCGGCGTACGGGCAGCCGCCGAGGCCGCCGGCCGAGGAGTCCACGACGGCGACGCCCGCGCGGAGCGCGGCGAGGGTGTTGGCCAGCGCCTGCCCGTAGGTGTCGTGGAAGTGGACGGCGAGCCGGTCGGCGCCGATGCCGGCCGCGCCGAGCGCCTCGATGAGCGCGGTGACCTGGCCCGGCGTGCCGACGCCGATGGTGTCGCCGAGGCTGAGCTGGGAGCAGCCCATGTCCATCATGCGGGACGCGACGGACACGACCTGCTCGACGGGGACGTCGCCCTCCCACGGGTCGCCGCACACCATCGACACGTAGGCGCGCACCCAGAGGCCCTCGGCCCGCGCCCGCTCCACGACCGGTGCGAACATCGCGAGCGACTCGTCCACGGTGCGGTTGAGGTTGCGGCGGGCGAACGTCTCGGTGGCGCTGCCGAAGATCGCGATCTCGGTGACGCCGTTGGCCAGGGCCCGGTCCAGGCCCCGCTCGTTCGGCACGAGGACGGGATAGCGCAGCTCGGGGGAGCGCGGCAGGATGTCGAGCAGCTGCTCGGCGTCGGCGAGCTGCGGCACCCACTTGGGATGGACGAAGCTGGTCGTCTCGATCGTGCGCAGCCCCGCGTCGGCCAGCCGGGTCACGAACTCCGCCTTGACCTCGGCGGGGACGACCGCCTTCTCGTTCTGCAGCCCGTCCCGCGGCCCGACCTCGTAGATCGCGACCCGCTCGGGAAGGCCGGAAAGGGGTACCGGCACCGTCATGCCTCCTCGATCACGGCCAGCACCGCGTCCAGGGCGACCTGCGCGCCCGCGCGGACCGGCAGCTTCGCCACGACGCCGGCGAGCGGCGCGGTGACGGTGTGCTCCATCTTCATCGCCTCGACGACCACGAGCGGCTGCCCGGCCTCGACGCGGTCGCCCTCGGCCGCCTTGACCGCCAGCACCGTCCCGGGCATCGGGCTGCGCAGCACCCCGTCGCCCGCGGCGGCGGCGTCGGCGCCGCCCTCGGCGCGGACGTGCTCGCTCAGCGCCCACGCGTGCCCGTCGCGCCCGAGCCACAGGGTGCGCCCGTCGCGGGCGCCGGCGAACGAGGTCGTCCTTCCACCGTAGGTCAGGGTGAACGGCCTGGTCAGCGACGCGTCGACCGGCGGCTCGCCGCCGACGGCGACGCGCGCGGACGCCGCCCTGCCCTGGACGCGGACCTCCACCGGGTCGCCGCCGGACGGGGTGATGATCCACGGCGCCCAGGCGTGGGCGCCGGGGCGCCAGCCGTCCGGGACGTCCCACGGGTCGTCGCCGGACTCCAGGTCGAGCATCCGCTCCAGCGCGGCGGCGGCGAGCACCTCGGGCGGCACGGACGCGCCCGCGACCAGGTCGTCCAGGGAGCGCTCGACCAGGCCGGTGTCGAGATCGCCCGACACGACCGAGGGGTGCCGCAGCAGCGCGCGCAGGAACGCCACGTTCGTCGGGACGCCGAGCAGCGTGTAGGACGCGAGCGCGCGGTCGAGCCTGTGGAGGGCCTCGGCGCGGTCGGCGCCGTGGACGATGACCTTGGCGAGCATGGGGTCGTAGGAGCCGCCGACCTCCGTCCCCACGTCCAGCCCGGAGTCGACCCGCGCGGCCTCGGGCTCGCTGAGGGCGAGCACCCGCCCGCCGGTGGGCAGGAAGCCGCGCGCCGGGTCCTCGGCGTAGACGCGGGCCTCGATGGAGTGGCCGTCGAGGCGCACGTCGTCCTGCGCGAACGGCAGCGGCTCTCCCGCCGCCACCCGGAGCTGGAGCTCCACCAGGTCGAGGCCCGTGACGAGTTCGGTCACGGGGTGCTCGACCTGGAGCCGGGTGTTCATCTCCATGAAGAAGAACTCGTCGGGGCGGTCGGCCGAGACGATGTACTCGACGGTCCCGGCGCCTACGTACCCGACGGCCTGCGCGGCGGCGACGGCGGCGGCGCCCATCCGCTCGCGCGCGGCGGCGTCCAGCAGCGGGGACGGAGCCTCCTCGACGATCTTCTGGTGCCGGCGCTGGAGGCTGCACTCGCGCTCGCCGAGGTGGACGGCGCCGCCGCGCGAGTCGGCGAAGACCTGGATCTCGATGTGCCGCGGGTTCTCCACGAACCGCTCGGCGAGCAGCGTGTCGTCGCCGAACGAGCCGCGCGCCTCACGCCGGGCGGACGCGATCGCCTCCGGCAGGTCCGCGGCGTCCCGGACGAGCCGCATGCCCTTCCCGCCGCCGCCCGCGGACGGCTTGAGCAGCACCGGCAGCCCGACCTCCAGCGCCGCGGCCTCCAGTTCGGCGTCGGACAGGCCGGGCTCGTCCCGGCCCGGCACCACCGGGACGCCGGCGGCCGCGACCGTCCGCTTCGCGCGGATCTTGTCGCCCATCGCCTCGATCGCCCCGGCCGGCGGTCCGATGAACACCAGCCCCGCCTCGCCGCACGCCCGCGCGAACGCCGTGTTCTCGGCCAGGAACCCGTAGCCGGGGTGGACGGCGGACGCGCCCGCGGCGCGGGCGGCCTGGACGACCGCCTCGATGTCCAGGTACGACGGCACGAGCAGGGCCTCGTCGGCCTCCCGCACGTGCCGCGCCCGCGCGTCGGCCTCGGTGTGGACGGCCACGGACCGGATGCCGAGCCGCCGCAGCGTGCGGAACACGCGGACGGCGATCTCCCCGCGGTTGGCGACCAGGACGCTGTCGAACATCAACACCCTCACATCCGGAAGACGCCGTAGCCGACCGGCTCCAGCGGTGCGTTGGCCGCGACCGACAGCCCGAGCCCGAGCACGCGCCGGGTGTCGAGCGGGTCGATCACCCCGTCGTCCCACAGCCGCGCCGTCGAGTAGTACGGGTTGCCCTGCGCCTCGTACTGCTCGCGGATCGGCGCCTTGAACCCTTCCTCGTCCTCGGCGGGCCACTCCTCGCCGCGCGCCTCCATCTGGTCGCGGCGGACGGTGGCGAGGACGCTCGCCGCCTGCTCGCCGCCCATGACCGAGATGCGTGCGTTCGGCCACATCCACAGGAAGCGCGGCGAGTACGCCCGGCCGCACATCGCGTAGTTGCCGGCCCCGAACGAGCCGCCGATCACGACGGTGAACTTCGGGACGCGGGCGCACGCGACGGCGGTCACCATCTTCGCGCCGTGCTTGGCGATGCCGCTCGCCTCGTACTCGCG
This sequence comes from Actinomadura sp. NPDC048032, assembly GCF_040653175.1. NCBI lineage: Bacteria > Bacillati > Actinomycetota > Actinomycetes > Streptosporangiales > Thermomonosporaceae > Actinomadura > Actinomadura sp. NPDC048032. The sequence goes on along the minus strand of NZ_JBEZJP010000094.1, from coordinate 7,273 downwards.
GCCCACCATGAACCCGGTGATGTTCTGCAGGAACACCAGCGGGACGCTGCGCCGGTCGCACAGTTCGATGAAGTGCGCGCCCTTCTGCGCCGACTCGCCGAACAGGATGCCGTTGTTGGCGACGATCCCGACCGGGTGCCCGTGGATGCGCGCGAACCCGGTGACGAGCGTCGCGCCGTACTCCTTCTTGAACTCCTGGAAGCGGCTGCCGTCGACGATGCGGGCGATGACCTCGCGCACGTCGTAGGGGGTGCGGGAGTCCGGCGGGACGATCCCGTAGAGCTCGGACGGGTCGGCGGCCGGCTCCTCGGGCGGGGCGATCTCCCACGGGCGCGGCTCGCGCGGGCCCAGCGTGGCGACGATGTCGCGCACGATCCGCAGGGCGTGCGCGTCGTCCTCGGCGAGGTGGTCGGTCACGCCGGACGTGCGCGAGTGCAGCTCGCCGCCGCCCAGCTCCTCCGCCGTCACGACCTCGCCGGTGGCGGCCTTCACCAGCGGCGGCCCGCCGAGGAAGATCGTCCCCTGGCCGCGGACGATGACGGCCTCGTCGCTCATCGCCGGGACGTAGGCGCCGCCCGCCGTGCACGAGCCCATCACCGCCGCGATCTGCGGGATGCCGCGGCCGGACATCGTGGCCTGGTTGTAGAAGATGCGGCCGAAGTGCTCGCGGTCGGGGAACACCTCGTCCTGGCGGGGCAGGAACGCGCCGCCGGAGTCGACCAGGTAGAGGCAGGGGAGGCGGTTGTGCAGCGCCACCTCCTGCGCCCGCAGGTGCTTCTTCACCGTGACCGGGTAGTACGTGCCGCCCTTGACGGTGGCGTCGTTGGCCACGACGACGCATTCGCGTCCGGAGACCCGCCCGACGCCGGTGATGATCCCCGCGCCCGGCGCCTCGTCGCCGTACATGCCGTTCGCGGCGAGCGGCGACAGCTCCAGGAAGGGCGAGCCGGGGTCCAGGAGCGTGTCGACCCGGTCGCGGGGCAGCAGCTTGCCGCGCGCCACGTGGCGCTCGCGGGCGCGCTCGGGTCCGCCGCGGCCCGCCCGGTCGACGCGGTCGCGCAGCTCCGCGACGAGCGCCTCGTTGTGCGCGGCGCTCGCCTTGAACGCCTCGCTCGCGACGTCGGCGCGCGAGCCGATCTCGGGTCCGCTCATGACCCCCCTTCCCGGTTAACGTTCATTAACAATGCTGATGTTAACGGTCGTTAACAACTCTAGTCTAGACTGGCGCGCATGACGTCCCACCCCGCCGAGGCGCCGCCGGGCGCGCCCAACCCGCGCCGGGCCGAGATCCTCGGCGCCGCCGCCGAGCTGTTCGCGCGCCGCGGCTACCACGGGGCGTCGATCGGCGACCTCGGCCGGGCCGTCGGCCTCACCGGCCCCGCCCTCTACCGGCACTTCAGCGGCAAGGAGGCCGTGCTCGCCGAGATGCTGCTCGACATCAGCGAGCGGCTGCTCGCCGAGGGCCTGCGCCGCGCCGCCGACCCCGACCCCGGGCGCGCCCTCGACGCGCTGCTGAGCTGGCACATCGCGTTCGCCCTCGACAACCCCGCGCTGATCACGGTGCACGAGCGGGAACTGGACAACGTCCCCGAGCCGCAGCGCCACCGCATCCGTCGGCTCCAGCGCGCCTACGTCGAGGAGTGGGTCGCCGTCCTGCGCCGCCTCGACCCCCGGCCCCAGGACGAGCGCGCCCGCGCCGCCGTCCACGCCTGCTTCGGCCTGCTCAACTCCACCCCGCGCAGCGCCGCGCAGGGCCTCGACCGCGAAGCGATGGCCGGGCTCCTGCACGGCATGGCCCGCGCCGCCCTCGACGGCGCCCGCTGACCGAGCACGCTCAGCACGACGCCGTGCGCCCGTCGAGCGAGCGCTCCACGGCTCTGGCGAACGTCTTGGCGTCCGTCCCCGTCCCGTCGAAGAGCTTCTGCACGCACCCGCGGAACGTGCCGGTGAACGTGCTGTAGTGCGGCGTGACAGGACGGGGCCGCGCCCGGTCCAGGGCGCTCACCACGGCCGTTCCCAGCTCGGTCAGCTGCGCCTGGTCGAGTTCGACGTCGCCGGGGTCGAGACGCTCCTGGGTGAAGGCCGAGCAGTTCTGCACCCGCACGTCGGCGGCGGCGTGCCGCCCGGGGCGCAGCCCGAGGGCGCTGTAGCGTCCCGGCGCGAAGCCGCCGCACGAGAACAGCAGTTTCTGGCTCTCCGTTCCGCTCAGGTACTCCACCAGCTTGAGGGCGGCGTCGGGATGGGGGGAGTACTTGGACACGGCGAGGTTCTGGCCTCCCAGGACGGTGCGGCCGGGCAGGGCGGTCACCCCGTACCGCAGGCGCTCTCCGTCCCGCATGCCGGGCTCCGTCGCGAGGGTGGAGAACGCGTACGGCCAGTTCCGCATCAGCGGTGTCCCGGACATGAACGCCTCCATGCTCCTCTGCTCGTCGTACGAGCGCGACGCAGCCAGCGGGCCGCGCGCACGCGCCCCGGGCCGCGGGTCGGAGGCACGGGCCGCCAACCTCTTCAACGCCGGGAACACTCTCGTCCGCAACGCCTTCCCGTCCGGGCGCCTCTCGCCGGTGAGCAGCCCGCCGCCGCCGTCGTTCCACACCGCTTCCAGCGCGTTGACCGTCAGCCCCTCGTAGTCGTCGAGCTGCATGGCGACGCCGGAGTCGAGCAGGCGCGGCCAGTCGCGCGGGGTCTGCGCGCCGTCACGCCGGTAGAGGAGCCCGACGTCGACGTTGAACGGGACGGCGTACTGCTTCCCGTGCCATTCCCCGCTCTCCAGAGCGGCCGGGAAGAAGTCGCCGCGGTTCCCGATGCCGTCGAGCGGGCGGAGGTAGCCGCCCGCGGCAAACTCCGCCGTCCAGGTGTTGTCCATGACCAGCACGTCGTAGCCGCAGCCGCGGGACTCCTGCATCGCCTTGATCTGGCTGTGCTGGGCGTCCGTGGACTCCGAGATCTCCACGAGCGTGGCGTGCGGGCCGCCGCCGGCGTTCCACTTCTGGATCAGCTGGCGGCGCTGGCTGTTCAGGCTGACGTCGGTGCCGCCGGCGACGACCAGCTCCGAGCGGTCGCAGCGCGGCGTCAGGGCCTGGTAGGAGGAGCCCGGCCAGAAGGCCAGCGCCTCGGCGCAGACCAGAACCGCCGCGGCCCCGCCCACGGCGCTCAGCCAGGCCGTCCGCCCGTGGGGCGCGAACCGTCGCCGCCGTCGCGTCATGGCCCTCCGTTCATCGCAGGTCGGAGAGGAGCTGGGCGGCCTGCTGCGGTTCCGGCGCGCCCGTCAGCGACACGCAGCCCCTGCCGCCGGACGGGCCGAACGCGTCCACGATCTCTTTGACGGGGGAGGTGCCGCAGCCCGTCGGGCCGGTGAGGACCACGGTCACCCGCACGTCCCGGTGCCGCTCGCGGAACCTCGCGGCCGCCTCGCGGGCGGACGGGCCGCGGCCGTTCGTCCCGGGGGACTGCCCGTCGGTGACGACGATCAGATTCGAGCCCGGCTCCACGTCGGCGTCGCCGATCATGTCGGTGAGCGCGACGTCGCCTCCGGCGGTCGCGACGGCCTGGAGATGGCTCGTGATGCGGTTCTTCTGGACGGGGCTCGTCCCCGCGAGCCGCACGTTCTCCAAGGTGTACGGGCTGTCGGGCGGCTTCTTCCGGGAGGCCACCTGGAGCCCCGCGCCGTCGCGGCTCTGCAGCTGGGCCACCAGGCTCTGCAGGAAGGAGACGCTGCGCGTCAGGCGGGTGTCGCGGCCCTGCGCCGGGCGGTCCATCGACCCCGACACGTCCAGCATGAGGGAGACGGAGGCCGGGGGACGGGCCGCGGCGACGCGCTGGAGGCGTTCGGCCACGTACCTCCCGCCGCGGTCGTCGCCCGCCGGGGCCGGCGGCTTCGGCTCCATCCGGCTCGGGATGACGTTCGGGCCGAGCAGGGTCCACAGGGCCGTCAGGTCCTGGCGGGCGGAGTCGCCCTCGTGCGCGGACGGCATGGCGCCCTTGTCGTCCCGGAGGCCCTGCCGGGTGAGCGGATGGCGGGCCAGCCACCGGCGGAACGCGGTGACCGCCGCGTCGCGCTCCCGCGTGTCCTGGCCGCGCCACGTCACCTGGATGAACGGGTGGTCGAGCGACGGCAGGTCCTCGGCGTAGTAGGGGTACAGCGTCCACTCGGCTCCGGCGCCCGGCGCGTCCGCGGCGCCGCACTGCTTCTTGAGGCGCCCCGCGTCGTAGTCGCTGACGACCTGCTCGGGAACGGCGAAGGCGACGCGGTCCGGCGGGTGGCCGCGCTGGCGGGCCTTGCAGAGCAGGGTCACCGCGTCCGGCGCGACCAGGTCGGTGGGCTCGACGAACTCCTCGTTCTGCTGGTCGCCGCCCGGAAGCGTGTCGTAGAGGACGGGCGTCACCGCCAGCGCGGCGGCCGACGTCTCCGGGACGGGACGGGCGATCTCGCGCAGTTCCACTCCCGCCTTGGCGAAGCGCTGGAGCAGGGCGGCGGTGGACCGCTCCGGAGGCTTGATGGCCAGATCCTCCACCTGGGCGTGGTCGCCGCCGAACAGGGCGAGCACCAGCGGCGACGACCCCAGCGAGCCGCGCGTGGTGAACACCGGATCGGCCTTGGCGGGCGGGCCCGGGCTCGGGGACCCGGCGCCCGTCGCCCTGCGGACCTGGTCGGGGCTCTTCTCCACGTAGTCGAACTCGGCCGTGGACGACGGAATCCAGACGTCGGGCTGCGGCCCGTACAGCCGCTCGTCCTGCGGCGCCGGCGCCGCCTCGCCGCCGGGAGGCTCGCTGCGCCGCCACAGCCGCCCGAACGCCTCGGAGAGTTGCACGAACTCCGGCTCCGGCGCGACGCTGACGCTGTACTCCCGGCAGCCCCGCTCCTCGCTGTCCTCCTCGAAGCCCCTCGCCGCGTCGCGCAGGGGGGCGAGCGTCTCCGGGGCGGTGACCACGCGCAGCTCCAGCGGCTGCCCGCACGGCCGCGTGTGCTCCACCAGCGAGGCGACGCCCGCCTGGGCGAGCAGGACCGCCGCCATCGCCGCCGCGCCCGCGCACGCCCACGCCACCGCCCGGGCGTTCCAGGGCACGATCCGGGAGAGCCGCTTCAGCGCGGCGCCCGCCCGCTCGGAGCGCAGCAGCCCCGCCGACACCGCCACGATCACCAGGGCGATGACGGCCAGCGGCAGGACGGTCTGCAGCCAGGCGACCGCGTCGACCAGCTTCAGCACCTGGTTGGCGATCAGCCCGGAGACGACGCCGACGATCAGCCCGGGAACCGCCGCGCGCACGAGCCGGTCGAGCGGCGCGTCAGAGTCACCGTTGCCCGACTCACTCATTCCGGCTCCGTGGCCGCGGAAAGCACGATGTGTCGTCCTTCGGTCTGACGCCCAATGGTAATTGCCGGAACGAGCAAGGTCATGGAAAAAACCTGTCCTGCATCGGACGATCTTCGGGGCCTGCGGGGCCGGCCTTGACTCTCCCGGCGCCTCCCCGTTCAGATGGTCGAACAGGATTCGGTTCAGGCCCCGCACGGAGGAGGCCCGTATGGGCGTCGAGGGTGTCGGCTTCTACGAGATCGCGCGCGACGACCCGGACCGGCCCGCCGTGCTCGCGCCCGGCGTGCCGATGTCCTACGGCGAGCTGCACGCCGAGGTGAACCGGCTCTCCCACGCACTGGCCGGGATCGGGCTGCGTCCCGGCGACACGCTGGCGACCGTCCTCGGCAACCGTCCCGAATTCCTGACCGTCCTGCTCGGCGCGGTCCAGTCGGGCCTGTACCTGGTCCCGGTGAGCCGCCACCTGACCGCGCCCGAGATCGGCTACATCCTCGCCGACAGCGGCGCCAGGGCCGTCATCACCGAGAGCGCCCTGGCAGAGGCGGTGTCCGGCGCGGCCGACGAGGCGGGCATCCCCGCCGAGGGACGGGTGAGCGTCGACGCCGGCGGCGGGTACCGGTCGATGGCCGCGCTCTGCGCGACGGGCAGCGCGGAGCCGCCCGCCGGACGGCGCATGGGCTCGGTGATGCTCTACACCTCCGGGACGACGGGGCGGCCGAAGGGCGTCCGGCGCCCGCTGCTCGACATCCCGCCCGAGGTGCTGATCGACATCATGCGGCGGACGCTGGGGCGGCACCTCGGGCTGGAGCCCGGCGACGAGGTGCACCTCGCCGTCGGACCGCTCTACCACTCCGCGCCGTGCGTCCACGCGATGATGGCGCTGAACCTCGGCCACGCCGTCGTCGTCGCGCCGCGGTTCCACCCCGAGCACACCCTGGAACTGATCCAGCGGCACGGCGTCACCAACGCGTTCATGGTGCCGACGATGTTCCACCGGATGCTGGCCCTGCCCGCCGGCGTCCGGGCCCGGTACGACGTGTCGACGCTGCGGCAGTGTACCACAGCGCCGCACCCGTCCCCGTGGAGACCAAGCAGAAGATGATGGAGTGGTGGGGGCCCGTCCTCTACGAGTACTACGGCTCCACCGAGAGCGGCCCGGTCGTCGTCGCGACCCCGCACGAGTGGCTCGCCCGTCCCGGGACCGTCGGCCGCGCGGTCGACGGCGTGCGGATCAGGATCCTCGACCCGGAGGGGGCCGAGCTGCCGCCGGGGGAGACCGGCCTCATCTACGCGGCGGGGCAGCCCGGATTCGAGTACCACGGCGACCCCGCCAAGACCGCCGCCGCCATGCGGGACGACTACTACACCCCCGGCGACCTCGGCCACCTCGACGAGGACGGCTGGCTCTTCATGAGCGACCGCCGCACCGACCTCATCATCTCCGGCGGCGTCAACGTCTATCCCGCCGAGGTCGAGTCCGTCCTGCTCCAGCACCCGGCGGTCGCCGACGTCGCCGTCATCGGCGTCCCGGACGACGACTGGGGGCAGCGCGTCGTCGCGCTCGTCGAGCCCGCGGAGGACGCCGACCCGGGGGAGGCGCTCGCCGCCGAGCTGCTCGCGCACTGCGAGCCCCGGCTGGCCCGGCTGAAGCACCCCCGGCGCCTGGAGTTCCGCGACTCGCTGCCGCGCACGCCGTCCGGCAAGCTCAGCCGCCGCCGCGTGCGGGAGGCCTACCTGCGCGAACACGCGGACTGACGCCGCCGGGGCGGCCGGTCGCGACTCGTCTCCGCGAACGTCGAACGCCTGCGGCCTCCCCTGCGTACAACGGCACATGGAAGACCAGAAGGTCGCCCCGTTCGACAACGTCGCCCCGACCCCCGCCGCCCCGACGCAGACCGACCTTCCCGTCATCACCGACCCCGCCGCCTATGCCGGAGGCGACGACCCCGCGGCCCCGC
>NZ_JBEZJP010000093.1:0-23152 GCF_040653175.1 Actinomadura sp. NPDC048032 | reverse complement strand
GCCCGGGTCGACCACCCCCTCCCGGGTTGTGCGTACTCGGCGTCCCCGCGGTCGTAGGGCCCGGGGGCCCTCCGACCGCGAGGACGCTGCGATCGCTAGCATCGCTCCGCCTCGCCTAGCGGCTCGCTGCGCGATCAGTTTCTCGCAGGCTCGAAACCGGCTTCGCACGCGATCGCGCACCCTGGGGTGATCGCCGGCTGAGGGGCGCGCGTTCGATCAAGGCGGATCAGCGGATTGGTGATGCGATGGCCACTGCTCTTTTCGCCGGGAGGGCCGAGACGGCGAAGGTGACGGCGGCGGCGCCGATGATCACTGCGGCGTAGAGCCACCAGGGGGCGTTCGGGGTGAGGAACGAGCTGCCCGTGGCGAGGTGCAGCAGGGTCGCCGTGCCGAGCGCCGTGCCGAGGCCGAGGAGGCTGCCGAGCAGGACGACCGTCGCGGCCTCCCAGTGGACGATCGAGCGGATCTGCGCCGCCGTCGCGCCGACGGCGCCGAGCAGGCCGAACTCGCGGGTCCGCTCGCCGACGCTCATCGACACCGTGGTCGCCATCCCGAACAGGGCGAGGACGAGCGCCATGCCGATGAACCCGTAGATGACGCTCATGCCCTTGGTCATCGCGTCGGACGCCGCCTTCACGTAGCCGGCCCGGTCCACCACCTTGAGGCCCGGCGCGTCCGCGAACGCGCGGGACAGGTCCCGCTCGGCGCCGCCGCTGACGAGCACGACCTGCGCGGCCGCGGTGGGGTCGAGCCGGTCCATCGTGGCTTCCGAGACCAGCGCTTGGTCGGCGAACAGGTGGGACGGGTCGTGGTAGGCGGCGGCGACGGTGAGCGCGACCCTGCCGCGGGCGCCCCGCACCACGATCCGCTGCCCCTTCTCGATCTTCTGGCCCTTCATGATCGTGGACGTGAGGGCGATCTGGCCGTCCCCGAGGCGCGGGAGGCGCCCGCCGAGCCTCAGCACCGCCGGCAGGACGTTCTGGTCGGCGCCCGTGACGGCGAGGTAGACGGGCTCCGGGGCCTCCTCGGGCGACGGCCTCCGCGGCGGGGGAGAGACGAGCTTGACCTCCGACGCCGTGAGCGCCGCGGCGGCGGACACGCCGGGCACGGCGGCGGCCTTCCGGGCGGCGTCGCGGGGGAGGGGCGCCTGCCCGTTCGAGGTCATCCCGGTCGCGGTGATCGCGTGGTCGGCCCGCATCACCTCCCGGCCGGCCTCGTCGAACCGCGCGCCCACCGACAGGACGATCAGCGCCGTCGAGGCGACGAGCGCGACGCCGAGCATGAGGGAGGACGCCGCCGACGACACGCGGCGCGGGCTGCGGGTGATGGTGGCGCGGGCGAGCCGCCCGGCCTCGCCGCTCACGGCCGTCCCGACGCGGCCGACGAGGCCGCCGAGGGGGCCGACGAAGAACGGGGCCAGGACGGCGAGCGCCGCCACGGTCGTCATGCAGCCCATGAGGGTCATCACGCTGGTGCCGGCGGTGCGTTCGGGGCCGGGCGGCTCCTCGTAGCGGATGCCGAAGACGCCCCCGAAGAAGATCCAGGCGCAGGCGAACACCGCCAGCGCGCCGAGGAGGCGCGGCCAGCGGCGGCCCGCCGTCTCGGTGCTCGCGGCGCGCAGCGCCTGCATCGGGGAGATCTTCGCGGCGCGGCGCGCGGCGCGCCGGGCCGCGAGCTGCGTGACGAGGATCCCCGCCGCGGCGGGGACCGCGAGCGCGATCCAGCCGTACTGCGCGTCGGCGGCGGAGATGTCGAAGCCGTCCTCGGCGAACAGGTGCGTGAGCAGGGCCGACACCGGGTAGCCGAGCGCCACGCCGCCGACGGAGGCGACGGCGCCGAGGGCGAGGGCCTCGAACCGGATCAGCCGCCTGATCTGCCGGGGCGTCGCGCCGATCGCGCTCAGCAGCGCGAGCCGCTTGGTTCGCTGCCGGACGAGCGTGCCGAACGTGTTGGCGACGACGAACAGCCCCACGAACACCGCGACGGACGAGAGCATGCCGATGGCGCCGCCGATCGACGCGCCGGCGCCCTCCAGGTCGGCCGACTGGGCGCGCCGGACCTGCGCCGCCGTGCGGACGGTGACGTCCTTGCCGAGGTCGCGGGCGAGGGCGGCGCGGAGTCCCGACGCCGGCCCGCCCGACGCCTTGACCCAGACGCTCTGCCACGTCCCCGCCGGAAGGCCCGCCGCCTGGGCGACGGTGGCGGGGGGCGCCAGCACCAGGTCGCCGCTCGCGACGGAGCTGTGCCCCTGGACGGTGACGACGCCGACGATCCTCATGTCCCGGCTCTGCTTCGGCAGCAGCACCTTCAGGGTGCCGCCGACGCCGAGCCCGCCCGCGCGGGCGATGTGCCGGGTGACGGCGACCTCGCCGTCGGCGGCGGGCGCGCGGCCCGACTCCAGGCGGTAGGGGTTGAGGCGGCCGTCGGAGGTCCACGGCCGCAGCGACGTCCCCGCCCCCGCGGGCGGCAGGATCGGCTCGCCGTCCGCGCCGCTCGCGGTCACCGGGACCGTCGCGTCGCCCGCGACCGCCGCCACGCCGGGACGTCCCGCCACGGCGGCGAGCGCGACCCGGCCGTCCGGCGGCGAGTAGGGGTCGTCGGGGTCGGCCGAGCCGCCCTGGACGAGCACGTCCGCGCGGGAGTACTCGCTGGCGTCGCTGCCCGAGACCGCCTCCTGCGCCCGCATCGTGAACTGCAGGGAGCCCGCGATCAGCCCGATGGAGAACACCGCCGCCAGAAGCGTGGCGGCCAGCCGCGTCCAGCTTTCGGCGAAGGAGCGGCGCGCGATCAGCCACATGACCGTCAGCCCTCCATCCGGCGCATCACGGCGTGGACGCCGTCGACCGTCGGCGCGGGAAGCTCGTGCACGATCATCCCGTCGGCCAGGAACAGCACCCGGTCGGCGTGCGCGGCGGCCGCCGGATCGTGCGTCACCATGATCACCGTCTGCCGGTAGGCGTCCACCGCGCGGCGCAGGAAGCCCAGCACCTCCGCCCCCGACCGGGAGTCGAGGTTGCCGGTGGGCTCGTCGGCGAACAGCACCTCGGGCCGGGTCAGCAGCGCCCGCGCGACCGCGACGCGCTGCTGCTGGCCGCCCGACAGCTCGCTCGGCCGGTGCGCCAGCCGCTCGCGGAGCCCGAGCGAGTCCACGATCGTGTCGAACCACTCCCGGTCGGCGCGCCGGTTCCCGAGGCGCCCGGTCAGGCGGATGTTCTCCTCCGCCGTCAGCATCGGCAGCAGGTTGAACGACTGGAACACGAACCCGAGCCGGTCGCGGCGCAGCTTGGTCAGCCGGGTCCGCGACAGCCGGGTGATGTCCACGTCCCCGATCATGATCGAGCCGGAGGTCACGGTGTCGAGCCCGGCCAGGCAGTGCAGGAACGTCGACTTGCCCGAGCCGGACGGCCCCATGATCGCGGTGAACCGGCCCCGGGGGAAGGCCGCCGAGACGCCGCGGAGCGCGGTCACCTCGTTCTCGCCCGCCCCGTAGGTCCTGACGACGTCGCGGGCGACGGCGACATGGTCGTGGACCTGTCCGGCGAGGGATGCGGCGGCTGTCTGCGTCATGCCGTCCAGCAAACCGCCGGGCGCCCCCGGCCCACATTGACGCGGCCTCCCCACTTCTTACGGGGGAAGCCCCCACCCCCGCCCCCGGGAGAGCCCGAGGACCTAGCGGCCTTCGAAGACGGGCTGCTGCTTCTTCAGGAACGCCTCGGTCGCGTTGTGGTGGTCGCTCGTCCTCTCGCACTCGTCCTGGAGCTCCGCCTCGCGTTCGAGCGCGGACGCCAGGTCGTGGGTCGCCGCGTGGTCGAGCGCCGCCTTGACCGCGCCGTAGGCGACCGTGGGACCGGACGCCAGGCGGCGCGCCAGCTCCACCGACGCCGGGGCCAGCTCGTCGGCCGGGACGACCCGCGTCACCAGCCCCAGCTCCAGGGCCTCCTGGGCCTTCACCGGCTCGCCCAGCAGCAGCAGTTCGGTGGCCTTGGCGCGGCCCACGAGGCGCTGGAGCGTCCACGACATGCCGCTGTCGGGAGCGAGGCCGATCCCGGTGAACGCGGTCGCGAACCGGGCCCTGTCGGACGCGACGACCAGGTCGCACGCGAACGCCAGCGACGCGCCCGCGCCCGCCGCCACGCCGTTCACCGCCGCCACGACCGGCTTGCGCATGCCCGCGATCGCCAGCACGATCGGGTTGTAGTGCTTGCGGACGGTGTCGTCCAGCCCCCGGCCCGCGGCGAGGTTGTCGCCGTGCTCGCGCAGGTCCTGGCCCGCGCAGAACGCCCGCCCCGCGCCCGTCAGGACGACCGCGCGGACGGCCGGGTCGGCGGCGGCCCGCACCACCGCCGCGCGCAGGGCCTCCTTCATCTCGACGGTCAGCGAGTTCATCCCGTCGGGGCGGTTGAGTGTGATTGTCCCCACTGCGTCGGTCACGTCGTAGAGCACGGTCTCAGACATCGTCGTCCTCTCGGTCCTCGGTAGATCTTCCCAGGCCACCTTCGACGAACACCGGCGCCCTGGGCAAGGGCGGTCCCGCCCGGTGCGGCGGTCCGCGGGCGGCCGGAGCGGCCCTGCGGCCCCCGCCGATCCGGAGGCCCGGAGCGGTCCGCGACCTGCGTCCGCGTGCCCCGGCTGCCGATCTGGAGGCTGATCGTTACCACTTCGCGCCCGGAAGACGAGATAATGGACCACTACTGATGACGCGGATGCGACACGCGGCCACGCGGCCAGAGGTGTGCGAGGCCGCGGCCCTACTTAGGAAGGGGATGCACGCATGGCGGCGATGAAGCCGCGGACGGGAGACGGTCCGCTCGAAGTGACCAAGGAGGGACGCGGAATCGTCATGCGGGTCCCCCTCGAAGGCGGCGGCCGCCTCGTGGTCGAGCTCTCCGCCGACGAGGCCAAGGAGCTCGGCGAGGCCCTCAAGGACGTCGTGGGCTGACGGCCCGGCGTTCCCGGCCTTCTGGTGACGGTCCCGGCGTCGGCGCCGGGGCCCTTGCCATTTCCGTGACCATCCAGCGCGACGATCCAGCGCGACGATCCAGCTCGACCAGGGGGACCACCGCCATGCCCATCGAGACCCGCATCCACGGCGCCGGCGGCACCGTGTCGCAGACCGCGGTCGACCTCGGGGCCGAGGTGGTGGCGGTGCCCGTCCGGTCCGGCCCCGCCGCCCCGGCGGCGGAGGTGGCGGCCTCCCTCCCCTTCACGCTCGACGAGCTGCTCGCGCTGCACCAGGCCAAGGGCGAGCCCGGTGAGATCGTCGCCACGCAGGTCCGCGTCGGCGACCGGATACGGGAACTGCTCCTCTACGGCGTGGGCGAGGCCGCCCCGGCCGACCTGCGCAGGGCCGGAGCCGCGCTGGCCCGCCGCGGCAGGGGGCGCACGGCGCTCGTCGCGGGCGTCCCGGACGGCGACCTCGCCGCCTTCGTCGAGGGCGCGCTGCTCGCCTCCTACGAGTTCAGGATCGGCGCCGCCCCGCCGAAGAAGGCGCTCGGCACCCTCGCGGTGCTGACCGAGGCCGGGCCCGGGTCCGACGCCCCCGCGATCGAGCTCGGCACCGCGCGGGCGCGGGCCACCGCCCTCGCCCGCGACCTCGCCAACACCCCGTCCGGCGAGAAGGACCCGTCGTGGCTCGCCGCCCAGGCGGAGCGCGTCGCCGGCGAGTCCGGCCTGACCGTCCGCGTGCGGGGCGAGAAGGAGCTCGCGGACGAGGGGTTCGGCGGCCTGCTGGCCGTCGGCGGCGGCTCGGCCCGCCCGCCCCGGCTGATCGAGCTCGCCTACGACCCGGGAGACGCCGGCGGGTCCTCCCCGCGCCACGTCGTCCTCGTCGGCAAGGGCATCACGTTCGACAGCGGCGGCCTGTCGCTGAAGCCCAACGAGGGCATGAAGACGATGAAGACCGACATGGCGGGCGGCGCCGCCGTCATCGCCGTGATGAGCGCGCTGCGGGCCCTCGGCGTCCGCGCCCGCGTCACCGGTCTGGTCGCCGCGGCGGAGAACATGCCGTCCGGGTCGGCGATGCGCCCCGGCGACGTGATCACCCACTACGGCGGCACGACGTCGGAGGTGCTGAACACCGACGCCGAGGGACGGCTCGTCCTCGCCGACGCGCTCGCCTACGCCGACGCCCGGCTCGACCCCGACGCGGTGGTGGACGTCGCGACGCTGACCGGCGCGGCCAAGGTCGCGCTCGGCCTGAAGCACGCGGCCCTGTTCGCGAGCGACGACGCCCTCGCCGAGGAGCTCACCCGGGCCGGGGCGGCCGCCGGAGAGCCCGTGTGGCGGCTCCCGCTGGTGGAGGAGTACCGCACCGCGATCGACTCCGACGTCGCCGACGTCAACAACATCGGGCGCGGCGGCTACGGCGGAGGCTCGATCACGGCGGCGCTGTTCCTGCGCGAGTTCGCGGGCGAGCGGCCCTGGGCGCACCTCGACATCGCCGGGCCCGGCCGCTCCACCTCCGAGGACGCCGAGATCACCCGCGGCGCCACCGGCTACGGCGCCCGCCTCCTGCTGGACTGGCTCACGGCCTGACCGGGCCTCGCGGTCAGGCGCCGGTCACCTGCTCCGGCGGTCGATCACCGGGACGCGGCGGCGCCGCCTGGCCTGCTTGACGATCTCCGGAAGCGTCGCGTCCCAGCCCGGCTCGACCGCGAAGCACCACGGGACGGCCGCCGCCGTGGCGGGCACGTCCCGCATCGTCAGCGCCACCAGCGGCGCCCGCTCGGACGTGCGCGCCATCTCCGCCAGCTCCGGGGTCGGCAGGAAGACCAGGTAGTCCTGCTCGCCGCGGCGGGTGCCGCCGACGCCGCGCCGCAGCGCCGCGATCGCCGCGACGTCGTCCCAGGGCAGCGTCCGCCCGGACCGGCGCGGCAGCGGCCAGCGGGCGGGACGCCGCACCCCGCCGCCGTCGAGCTCCAGGACGGGCCGCCGCGACAGCATCGCCCCGGCCGACACCAGCAGGCCCGCCCCGAACAGGCCGAGCCCCGCCACCCCCAGCACCATGACCGCGACGCCGCCGACGGCCGCGCCGCGCATCGCGCCGCCCGCGACGAAGGCCGCCGACGCCAGGAAGAGGATCACGAACGCGGCGACCCGCCACATCCCGCGCCAGGTGATCCGCACCCGGACCGCGAACGCCTCCCCGGCGGCCCGGTCGCGCTCGACGTCCTCAGTCACGCCTGACGGCGCAGAGCAGGCCGTCGCCCACCGGCATCAGCAGCGGGACGAGCCGGTCGTCCTCACGGATCATGCGGTGCACCTCGCGGATGGCCTCGGTGTCGGGGTCGCGCCGGTCGGGGTCGGCGACCCGGTCGTGCCAGAGCGCGTTGTCGAACGCGACGACGCCGCCCGGCCGCAGCAGCCGGAGCGCGTCCACCAGGTACTCGGGGTACTCGCGCTTCGCCGCGTCGCAGAACACCATGTCGTAGGCGCCGTCGGTGAGCCGCGGCAGCACCTCCAGCGCCGGGCCGATGATCATCCGGGTGCGGAAGCCGGACAGGCCCGCCTCCCGGTAGGCCTGCTTGGCCAGGCGCTGGTGCTCGGGCTCGATGTCGACGCTGGTCAGCACCGCGTCCTTCGGCATGCCGCGCATCAGGTAGACGCCGGACACGCCGCAGCCCGAACCGACCTCCACCACCGTCCGCGCGCCGATCAGCGTGGCGACGAAGCGCAGCGCGGCGCCCCCGGCCGGGCCGATCGGCGTCGCGCCGACCTCCTGGCCGCGCCGCCTGGCGTTCAGGAGCGGCTCGTCCTCGGGGAGGAAATCCTCCACATAGGCCCGGGTGGCCTCAATGGCGTCGATGGCTGCCTCCTCGTGGGACCCCCGCATGGCTCATGCTGGAAAGACCATATCGCTGCAGGGGAACCAACTGGCGTTTCAGTGCGTTGTTACCAACACAGGCAAGCACCGAGTCGGTATCAGAACCGCCCCAGCCCAGGCGAGACCGTGCCGTTCCAAGGCGAGACCTTGGCTCACGAGAGAGGAACAGCCCGGCACCATGGGAGTCGCAGCACTCAGTTTCAGAAGCGCTGTGGGGGTCGGCGCCAGGCAGGGTCTGGGAAACGCCGCTCGCACCCGAGAGAACGCACCCGAGGCAGAATGGGCGCCGCCGTCCTGGGACGAGGTCGTCCGTGAGCACTCCGCCCGCGTCTACCGGCTGGCCTACCGCCTGACCGGCAACCAGCACGACGCCGAGGACCTCACGCAGGAGGTCTTCGTCCGCGTGTTCCGCTCGCTGTCGAACTACACGCCGGGCACGTTCGAGGGCTGGCTGCACCGGATCACCACGAACCTGTTCCTCGACATGGCCCGGCGCCGCCAGCGCATCCGCTTCGAGGGTCTCGCCGACGACGCCGCGGAACGCCTCCAGGGCCGCGAGCCGACCCCGGCGCAGGCGTTCGACGACAGCAACTTCGACGCCGACGTCCAGGCCGCGCTCGACGCGCTGGCCCCCGACTACCGCGCCGCCGTCGTGCTGTGCGACATCGAGGGCCTGTCCTACGAGGAGATCTCCGCGACCCTCGGCGTCAAGCTCGGCACCGTGCGCAGCCGCATCCACCGGGGGCGGGCGCAGCTGCGTTCGGCGCTGGAGCACCGCGCGCCCACCCGGCGCCGGCCCGGGACCAGGAACGACTACCAGGCCGCCGACGCGGCCTTCGAGGGCGAGCCCGGGGGAGTGCACGCGGCGGGCGGCGTCCGCCCGCTGCCGGAGGGCGTGTAAAGCTGTGCACCGCGCGCGGGGCGGGACCGCGCGCCTGACCGAACGGAATCGACGGAGGCGGCGTGAGTTGTCTGGGGGAGCGTCTGACCGCGCTGGTCGACGGTGAGCTGGGGGACGAGGAGCGCGAGCGCGCCCACGCCCATCTCGCGGGATGCGCCCGCTGCCGGGAGGAGGCCGACCAGCTGCGCAGGCTCAAGGGGAGGCTGCGGGGCCTTTCGGAGCTGCCGGCGACCGACGGCACCGACGACCTGCCGTCCCCCGACTTCCTGAGCCGGCTCCGCACCCTGCCGGAAATGTCCGGTCTTCCCGGCGCTTCCGCGGCCCCTGAGGCACCCGTTCCCGGCCTGTCGCCGAAGTCTCCCGTGCCGCACGCGGGCTCGCACCCCCGGCACCCCTCCCGGCCGGTTCGATCATCGGCCCGTCCCGTCAGGCCGCCGCACGCCGTCCGCCCGCGCGACAACCGCCCGGCCGGGCACGCCGCCGCGATCCGCGTCCAGCCCCGGCGCCGCTACCTCGTGGTCGGCGCCGCCACCCTGTTCCTCGGCCTCGGCACCGCCTCCTACGTGGCGGGCGGCCGCCAGGACAGCCCCGCCGTGACGCCCGCCTTCGACCGGTTCGCGGTCGAGCACGCGCTCACGTCCGGCGACGCGCCGATGACCGACCCGCTCACCGACCCGGTCAACCAGATCCAGGTCTCCCCGAGCCCGTGAGGCGGGCGGCTCCGCCGGGCCGGCGCCGGCGCGGCGCCGTCCTGGCCGGCGGGCTCGCCGGCGCCCTCGCGCTGGCCGGGGCGCTCGCCGGCGACCCCGCCTCCGCCCGCCGCGCCCGCACCGACCCGGGCGCCCTCGCGCTGCTGCGCGCCGCCGCCGACGCCGCCCGCCGCGTCCCCTACGAGGGCCGGCGGTTCCTCACCACCCGCGGCGGCGGCCGGGCCGCCACCTCCCGCGTCGTCGTGTCGCACACGCCGGGCGCGGGCATCCGGTACCGGTCCGGGCCGAGCGGCGAGGGGTACCGGCCGGAGTCCTCCGCCGGGGACACCACCGGCTTCACGCCCGCGACGCTCGCGCTGCTGACCCGCAACTACGCGGTGGTGCGCGCCGCGGACGGGTCGGCCTGCGGCCGTCCCGCCCGCGTCGTCGAGGCGCGCCGCGCCGACGGCAGCCCCGCCGGGCGCTTCTGGATCGACCGGGACACCGGTCTGATGCTGCACCGCGAGCTGATCGACGCCACCGGCCGTCCCGTGATCGCCACCGGCTTCACCGAGATCAGTTTCACCCCGTCGCCCGTCGAGCCCTCCCCGCTCGGCCGCCCCCTCGGCGGGCCCTCCCGCTTCCCGGGGGCCACCGCGGGCGACGCCGAGGAGTCCGCCGGCGCCCGCACCGCGGGCGCGTGGGGCGAGCGGCTGGACCGCGCCGGCCTCGCCGGGCTGCGCGGGCGCGGCTGGCCCGTCCCGAAGGAGCTGCCGGGACGGCTCGCCCTCTACGAGGCCCGCCGCGAGCACGGGGGCGGCGCCCTGCACCTCAGCTACTCCGACGGCCTCGCCGCCGTGTCGGTGTTCGTGCAGCGCGGCGCCCTCGACGAGCGCGGCATGGCCGGGTGGCAGCGGACCGTCCGCCGGGGCCGGACGGTGTACCGCCGCGAGTCCCTGAGGCGCTGGGCGGTGTCCGGCGGGAACGGCTACGTCTACACCGTCGTGACGGACGCTCCGCAGAGCACGGCCACGGCGGTGGCGCTGAACATGCCGCGCGGCTCCGTGCCGTTCCGGACGCGCCTCTCCCGCGGCGCCCGGCGCCTGGCATCGGCGGCGAATCCGTTCGATTGACCCGAGTTATGGGTATTGGCGGCGAGTCTTATGCTCGCCACATGCCCCGCGGGGCAGCATGTGCACCGATAACGAGGACCATGCTCGGTAGGAGAGATGGGGATGACGGAAGACAACCGCGGCCCGGTGAGGGCGCCGTCGGAGGGCGACGACGTCGCCCCCGGGCAGGAGCCTGAGCGGCAGGAGGCGGCGGCTCCTCCCGAGACGGTGACCGACCAGGGGATCCCCGGGGAGCAGCCGGCGGACGAGCCCGAGGCCGACGACCCCGAGCCCGCACCCGCCCGCGGCGAGGCCGCCGCGAGCGGCGACGGGCGCGACTCCGGCGAGGAGGGCGACCGTCTGGTGGCCGGGGGGTTCGCGCCCCCCGACTCGCTCGGCGGCCCGCCCGACACCAGCGAGGACGTGCTCTCCGGGGCCGCCGCGGACATGCCGCAGGAGGTGCCGCTGCAGGACGCCCCTCCGCGCGACATGCCGCAGCCCCCGCCGCCCGTCGCGCTCGACAAGCCCCCCGTGGAGGCGCCCGACGACCGGATGCGGCCCGGGTTCGTGCCGCACAACCAGGACCCGAGGGCCGCGCAGGGCGGCCCGTACGGGGGCTGGCCGCAGCAGTCCCACCAGGGTCCGCCGCCGCCCGCCCCCGGCCGCCCGCCGATGGGCCCGCCGCCCGCGCCGCCCGGCCCGCCGCCGCCCGGCGGCCCGGGCCCCCGCCCGATGGCGGGGTACGGGATGCCGCCCGGCGGCACCGGGCCCAACTGGGCTCCCGTCCCCGCGCCCCCGTCGTCGTCGCGCGGCGGGCCGGGCCTCGGGCTCCTCGCCGTCGTCGCGCTGATCGTCGCGCTGGTGGCCGGGGCCGTCGGCGCCGGGATCGGCGTGATCGCCACCGGCGGGTCCGACGACCCCGGCTCGGTGAGCCTCGGCGGCAGCGACAGCAACGACACCAAGGTGCAGAACCGTCCGCCGGACTCGGTCGCGGGCGTCGCGCAGCGGGTGCTGCCGAGCGTCGTGATGATCCGCGTGCAGTCGTCGCAGGGAGAGATCGGCGGCACCGGCTTCATCGTCAACGGCGGCTACGTCATCACCAACAACCACGTCGCCTCCGGCGGAGGCGGCGGGGGCGGCCAGATCCAGATCGTCTTCAACGACAAGAAGACGCTGCCCGCCACGATCAAGGGCGCCGACCCGAGCTCGGACGTCGCGGTGCTCAAGCCCGAGGGCCAGCACTCGCTGCCCCCGCTGCCGGTCGGCGACTCCAGCGCCATCGCCGTCGGCGACCCGGTGATCGCGATCGGCTCGCCGCTCGGCCTGCAGGGCTCGGTCACCACCGGCATCGTCAGCTCGCTGAACCGGGCCGTGCCCACGCGGGGCGAGGGGGGCGGCGGCGACGCGTCCTACCTGAACGCCATCCAGACCGACGCCGCGATCAACCCGGGCAACTCGGGCGGGCCGCTGGTGGACGCGAAGGGCCGCGTGATCGGCATCAACACCGCGATCGCGACGCTCGGCGGCCAGTCCCTCGGCGGCGAGCAGCAGAGCGGCAGCATCGGCCTCGGCTTCGCGATCCCGATCAACCAGGGCAAGCGGATCGCCGAGGAGATCATCCGGACGGGCGTCGTCAAGCAGGCCAAGCTCGGCGTGCTGCCCGACCCCCGCTACCAGGAGGGCGGCGCCCGGATCATGCAGCAGCCGGTCAACGGGCAGGACCCGGTGACCAAGGGCGGCCCGGCGGACAAGGCGGGCCTCAAGCCCGGCGACGTGATCACCAAGGTCGACGACAAGCCGATCGAGGACGCCACCGACCTGATCGCGCAGATCCGCAGCCGGGCGCCGGGCGACCGCGTCACCCTCACCTACCAGCGGGGCGGCAAGGAGGCCACCGCGCAGGTGACCCTGGCCTCCGACTAGGGCACCGATGTTCAAGTCCGGTTCATCCGGGCTGGGGATACGCTGGGGGGACCGGCCCGTCTCTGGGCCGGTCCCCTTCGGGTCGTGTGCAGGCGGTCGCGCCGCGGCCTGCCGTGTGTGTGGAGGACGGGTTGTTCGACGTCGGACTCGGTGAGATGGCGGTGCTCGTCGTCCTCGCCCTGGTCATCTTCGGCGACAAGCTGCCGCAGGTCGCCGGGCAGGCCGGCCGGATGCTGCGGCAGTTCCGCGAGATGGCCAACAGCGCCAAGGCCGACCTTCAGGAGGGCCTCGGCCCCGAGTTCAAGGATTTCGACCTCAACGACCTCAACCCGAAGACGTTCGTCCGCAAGCACCTGTTCGAGGACGACGACACGTACCTGAAGAACGACACGAGCGTCTTCGACGACGAGCCCTCGTACGCGACGGCGACCGCGAGCCTCGACCCGAGCGAGAAGCCGCCCTTCGACACCGAGGCGACCTGATCCCGCGAGGCGCCGCCCCCCGGGGCCGCGGCGTCCGCCCGGGCCCGGCCCGGCGGCGTGCGCCCGCCCGGGGAGGCCCCGGGCGGGCGGTGGTCAGCGGCCCTTGGGGCTGATGCCGAGGGCCATGCCGGCGAGGCCGCGGCTGCGGCCGGCGAGCTTGTCGGCGATCGTGCGCAGCTCCTTGGCCGCCCCGGCGTCGGGGTCGGAGAGCACCAGCGGGACGCCGTTGTCGCCGCCCTCGCGCAGGCGCGGGTCGATCTGCACCTGGCCGAGCATGGGGACGCGGGTCCCGAGCGTCTTCGTCAGCGCGTCCGCGACCGTCTGGCCGCCGCCCTCGCCGAAGATGTGCTGCTGCTCACCGCAGTGCGGGCACGACAGGTAGGACATGTTCTCGATCACACCGACGACCTGCTGGTGGGTCTGCGCGGCGATCGCGCCCGCCCGCTCGGCCACCTCGGCGGCGGCCTGCTGCGGGGTGGTGACGACGAGGATCTCCGCGGACGGCAGCAGCTGCGCGACGGAGATCGCGATGTCGCCGGTGCCGGGCGGCAGGTCCATCAGCAGGATGTCGAGGTCGCCCCAGTACACGTCCGCGAGGAACTGCTGGAGCGCGCGGTGGAGCATCGGCCCCCGCCACACGACCGGCTGGTTCCCGGCGGTGAACATGCCGACGGAGATCACCTTCACGTCGTGCGCGGTCGGCGGCATGATCATGTCTTCGACCTTGGTGGGCGGGGCGTCCACGCCCAGCATCCGCGGCACCGAGTGGCCGTAGATGTCGGCGTCCACGACGCCGACCTTGCGGCCCTGCGCGGCCAGCGCGGCGGCGAGGTTCACCGTCACCGACGACTTGCCGACGCCGCCCTTGCCGCTCGCCACCGCGTACACCTTGGTCAGCGAGTTCGGCCGGGCGAACGGGATCTCCTTGGCGGGCTGCCCGCCGCGCAGCTTGGTCTGCAGGTCCTTGCGCTGCTCCTCGCTCATCACGTCGAGGTCGACGACCACCGAGGACACGCCGTCGAGCTTGGACACGGCCTCCGTGACGTTCCTGGTGATGGTGTCCTTCATCGGACACCCGGCCACGGTCAGGTAGACGCCGACGCGGACGGCGCCGTCCGCGTCGATGTCGATGCTCTTGACCATGTCGAGCTCGGTGATGGGCTTGCGGATCTCGGGATCGAGCACCGTGGCGAGAGCCGCGTTCACCCGCTCGTTCGTCAGAAGGGAGGCCATGCGTCCATGGTATGAACCCGACGCGCCAACCTGCTAATCAGGGTGTCGGTCCTCACACGCGGCGTGCACCCGGCCTGCGCGTCCGTCGCGCGGACGGCACGCCCGTCCTACCATCGGTCCGTGACCACCGACCTCGCCTCGGCCGCCGCCGAGCTGATCGTGTGGCGGACCATGCTGCGCGCCCAGGCGCAGATCTCCCGCCGGCTGCAGGCCGACCTGACGGCCCGCCACGACCTCGCGCTCGGGGCCTACGAGGTCCTCGTGCACCTCGGCGAGGCGCCGGACGGGCGGCTGCGGATGAACGACCTCGCCGACCGCGTGCTGCTGTCGCGCAGCGGCCTGACGCGGCTGGTCGACCGGCTCCAGCGGGACGGGCTGGTGGCCAGGCAGTCCTGCCCGAGCGACGCGCGCGGCCTGTTCGCCGTCCTGACCGCCGAGGGCCGGGCCCGGCTCGCCGAGGCCGCGCCCACCTACCGGCAGGGCGTCCGCGACCACATCCTGAGCCGGCTGGACGAGCCCGACCTGCGCGCCCTCGGCCACCTCCTCGACAGGCTCGCCGACGAGGGGGCCTAGGGGACGGGCTTCTTGGCGTCCATCTCCCTGAGCATCTGCTGGAGCTCCGAGCGCAGGAAGTCGCGGGTGGCGACCTCGCTCATCGCGACCCGCAGCCCCGCGATCTCGCGCGTGAGGTACTCGGTGTCGGCGATGCTGCGCTCGTTGCGCGACCGGTCCTGCTCGTACTGGACGCGGTCCCGGTCGTCCTGCCTGTTCTGGGCGAGCAGGATCAGCGGCGCCGCGTAGGACGCCTGGAGCGACAGGATCAGCGTCAGGAAGATGAAGGGGTACGGATCCCACCTCAACCACGACGGCACGAGGAGGTTCCACCCGATCCACACGGTGACGAACACCGTCATGTACACGAGGAACCGGGCCGTCCCCAGGAACCGCGCGATCCGCTCCGACAGCCGCCCGAACGACTCGGGATCGTAGGAGGGGCGCGGCAGCAGCGTCCGGCGGAGCTCCCTCGGCTGGTCCAGGCGCGAGGCCATCTGGCGTGTCGTCGTCATGTCGTCCCCCGGAGAGCCTCTTCCTCGGGATCGGCGGTCTCCTCGGCGGTCGCCTCCATCGCGGCCTCCCGCCAGTCCTCGGGCAGCAGATGGTCGAGGACGTCGTCGATCGTCACCGAGCCCAGCAGGTGCCCGTTCTCGTCCACGACCGCGCCCGCGACCAGGTTGTAGGTGGCCAGGAACATCGCGACGGCCTCCAGCGACATGGTGGGGCGCAGCGGGTCGAGCTCGGTGTCGACGATCCCGCTGACCAGCGTCGGCGGCGGCTCGCGCAGCAGCTTCTGGAAGTGCACCGTGCCGAGGTAGCGGCCGGTCGGCGTCGCGGTCGGGGCCCGGCACACGTACACCTGGGCGGCGAGGGCCGGGTTCAGGTCGGGACGGCGGATCAGCGCGAGCGCCTCGGCGACCGTGGCGTCCGGCGGGACGATGACCGGATCGGTCGTCATCAGGCCGCCCGCGGACTGGTCGGGGTAGGTGAGCAGCCGCCGGACGGGGGCCGCGTCGCGCGGCTCCATCAGCGTCAGGAGCTGCTCGCGCTGCTCGGTCGGCAGGTCGCCGAGCAGGTCGGCGGCGTCGTCGGGGCCCATCGCCTCCAGGACGTCGGCGGCGCGGTCCACGCCGAGCTTGCCGAGGATCTCGATCTGGTCGTCCTCGGGCAGCTCCTCCAGGACGTCGGCGAGCCGCTCGTCGTCCAGCGCGACGGCGACCTCGGTGCGCCGCTTCTCCGGCAGCTCGTGCACGATCGTGGCGAGGTCGGCGGGCTTCATCCGTTCGAACGCGGCGATCAGCCCGGCGGCGCCCTGCCCGTGCTCGACGGCGGAGAACCCCTCCACGGCGTCCCAGCTCACGACCATGCTCTCGCCCCGCTTGCGCAGGCCCCGCCCCGTCCGTCGGCGGACGGCGACCTTGGTGACGAGCCAGTCGCGGGTGCGGGTCGGCTCCATCGCCACGTCCACGACGAAGGCGGCCTCGCCGGAGTCGCGGAACCGGACGGTCCGGTCCAGCATCTCGGCGATCACCAGCGTCTCCGACTCGCGCTTCTGGAAGCGGCGCATGTTCAGCCGCCCGTCGAAGACGACGGCGTCCGCCTCGATCACGGTGACCCGCGTGATCGGCAGGAACACCGCGCGGCGCGAGGCGACCTCCACCACCAGCCCGAGCGCCCGCGGCGGGCGCGGCGCGAGGCGCAGCGCGACCACGACGTCGCGGACCCGGCCGACCTGGTCCCCGGCCGGGTCGAACACCGCGACGCCCGCGAGGCGGGCGATGAACACCCGCGACGGAGGTCCGCTCATGGCCTGGACACTACCCGTGATCTCCCGACTGATCCGGACGGGTATGTCACATCCGGCCGTCACCCCCCGTCTGGGGGGCGAAAGGGACGTGAAAGGGTGGGGGACCGTGAGCGACGCCTTCGCAGAGCCGTTCGAGCAGTACCGCAACCTGCTGTTCGCGGTGGCCTACCGGATGCTCGGCACGGCGGCCGACGCCGAGGACGCCGTCCAGGACGCCTGGCTGCGCTGGTCGGCGGGCGACCGCTCCGGCGTGGCCGACCCCAAGGCCTACCTCGTGCGGATCACCACCAACGTCGCGCTGGACCGGCTGCGCTCCGCGCGGGCCCGGCGCGAGACCTACGTCGGGCCGTGGCTGCCCGAGCCGATGCTGACCACCCCGGACGTCGCCGAGGACGCCGAGATGTCGGAGTCGGTGTCGATGGCCATGCTCGTCGTCCTGGAGACGCTGAGCCCCCTCGAACGCGCCGTGTTCGTGCTGAAGGAGGTCTTCGGCTACCCGTTCGCCGAGATCGCCAAGACGCTGGACCGGTCCGAGGCGTCGGTCCGCCAGCTCGGCACCCGCGCCCGCAAGCACGTGGAGGCGCGGCGCCCCCGCTTCGAGGCCCGCGGCGCCGAGCGGCGCGCCGCCACCGAGCGGTTCTTCGAGGCGGTGCTCGGCGGCGACGTCAACCGGCTCATGGAGGTCCTCGCGCCCGACGTCGCGCTGTGGTCCGACGGCGGCGGCAAGGTCCGGGCGCCCCTCCGGGCGATCATCGGCGCGGAGAAGGTGGCCCGCTTCTTCGTCGCCATCGGCGGGCAGCCCTACCAGGGCGTCGACCCGGCGGACATGCGCATCCGGCCCGTGGAGCTCAACGGCGGCCCGGCGGTCATCGTGGACGGCCCGGACGGGCCGATCAGCGCCGTCACCGCCGACGTCGGCGCGGACGGCCGGGTCAAGGCCATCCACCTGGTGGCCAACCCCGACAAGCTGCGCGCCCTCGCGGAAGGGCGCCGCCTGCCGATGTGAGGGCCGGCCGTGGGGCTCGCGCGGCGGCTAGCGGTCGGCGCGCCGGCGTTTGCGGCCGTACAGGCGCGGCGGCGTTCCGGCGGTCGTCGCGGGCGTCGGCACCGGCCGGACGGTCGCGTACTCCCCGCCCGCCTCGACGACCTCCTCGGCCGGGGTGAGCCGGACGATCCACGACTCCTCGGCCCACGCCTCCACCTGGCCCTCGTGGGTCAGGGCGTTCAGGCGCTCCTTGGCGAGGACGGGCGCGACCTCGTCCCACAGCGGTGAACCGGGCTCGACCTGCTCGGCGTCGGCGACGAACGTCAGGAGCCGCCCGCCCTTGTCCTTGCTGCGCAGGATCACCGTCACCTGCGCGGCCTCCGGCAGGCCCGGCAGCGGCTGCTCGCCCTCCCCGCCGGTCAGCACGTACGCCGACCCGTCGTGCCACACGTGCCAGGCGGCGCGCGGCTGGGGCAGGCCGGGCAGGTCCAGCCACAGCAGCCCCGACTTCTTGGCCGCCTCCTCCAGCAGTGCCCTGTTCAGACCCATGCCCCGAGGGTCTCACACCCCTGGATAGCATCCGGGGCCATGCGCTCACGACGTACCACCCTCGCGGTCCCGGGCAGCAATCCCCGCTTCATCGAGAAGGCGCAGGGGCTGCCCGCCGACGAGATCTTCCTCGACCTGGAGGACGCCGTCGCGCCGTCGGCCAAGGAGGGCGCCCGCGCGACCGTGGTCGCCGCGCTCAACGACGGCGACTGGACGGGCCGGACGCGGGTGGTGCGCGTCAACGACCTCGACACCCACTGGGCCTACCGGGACGTGATCGAGGTCGTCGAGGGCGCCGGGGCCAACCTCGACGCGGTCATGCTGCCGAAGGTGCCGGACGCCTCCCACGTCCAGTGGCTCGACCGGCTGCTCACCCAGATCGAGCGGGCGACGGGCCTGCCCGTCGGCCGGATCGGCATCGAGGCGCAGATCGAGGACGCCCGCGGCATGGTCAACGTCGACGCGATCGCCGCGTCCTCGCCCCGGCTGGAGGCCCTCGTCCTCGGCCCCGGCGACCTCATGGCGTCGATCAACATGAAGACGCTCGTCGTCGGCGAGCAGCCGCCCGGCTACACCGAGGGCGACGCCTACCACTACATCCTCATGCGGATCCTGATGGCCGCGCGCGCCCACGACCTCCAGGCGATCGACGGCCCCTACTTCAACGTCCGCGACGTGGAGGCCTTCACCCGCGTCGCCGAGCGCTCCGCCGCCCTCGGCTTCGACGGCAAGTGGGTGCTGCACCCGTCCCAGATCGAGGCGGGCAACGCCGTGTTCTCCCCGTCGCAGGACGACTACGACCACGCCGAGCTGATCCTCGACGCCTACGAGCACTCGCTCCGCGAGGGCCGCGGCGCCGCCCGCCTCGGCGACGAGATGATCGACGAGGCGTCCCGCAAGATGGCGCTCGTCGTCGCCGCCAAGGGCCGCGCCGCGGGGATGGCCCGGACGAAGCGCTTCGATCCGTCCGGGAACTGAGGGGCCCGTACGATTCGTCCCACGTACACGAGATCTACCGGGAGGCGTCACACGTGGCAGGACCAGGGGACGGCGACGGCTGGGCGCCCCTCGACCCCGATCTGGGACGCGAGCCCCGGCGGAACCCGCAGCCGTCCGGTCCCGAGCCGGTGCCGGAGGGCGTGCGGCCGCCGCCCGCCGCCTGGCCGCCGAACCCGGCACAGCCCCCTGCCGCAGGGCAGCCCTACGGCCCCGGCCGGCCCCAGGTTCAGGGGTACGCGCCCGGCACGCCGTACTGGGACGGGGCGCCGGCGCAGCCACCGGGCGCGGACCACCTCGGCCCCTACGCTCCCGGATACGGGATCCACGCGGCGAAGCGGCCGTGGACGGTGGAGACGCCCAAGGCGGCCCCGTTCCACCGCCTGGCGCGCAACGAGGCGCACCGGTGGTGGCGCCCGCTCGCGGGGACCTTCGGGATCGCGGCCCTCGGGATGGCCCTGGCCATCGGACTGCTGATCGTGGGCGTCATCGTCCAGGTGGTGGTCACGGGCGAGACCCCCGACACCTCGGGGACGGACACCGACGCGATCTTCGGCGACCAGACGGCCGACCTGGCGTACAACCTCGGGTCGCTGGCGCTGTTCCTGCCGGTCACGCTGGGCGCGGCATGGCTCGTCCAGCGGCGGCGCCCGGGCACGCTCTCCTCGGTCGCGGGGCGGCTGCGCCGGCGCTGGCTCCTCGCCTGCTCGGGCCTGGCGATCCTGTTCTGCGCCGTGTCCTACGGGACGTCCATCGTCGCCTCCGCCGCGATCGACGACCAGTCGGGCGGCGACGAGCACTGGGTCGGATGGGGGCGGTTCATCGCCCCCGCCATCGTCATCATCCTGCTGGTGCCGTTCCAGTCGGCGGCGGAGGAGTACGCCTTCCGCGGCTGGATGCTCCAGGCCGTGGGCGCGTGCACCCTGGAGAACGCGAGGAGCCGCGTCGGCCGTGCCTTCAGCGTGGTGTTCCGCACGCCGTGGCCGGGGATCGTCGTGGGCTCGGCCCTGTTCACGGCCGGGCACGGCTACACGGGCTGGGGAATCCTCGACATCTTCGCGTTCGGCGCGGTCGCGGCGTGGCTCACGGTGCGGACGGGCGGGCTGGAGGCCGGTATCGCCCTGCACGTGCTCAACAACCTGATGGCGTTCCTCGGACCCGCGGCGATCGGTCAGCTCGACATCGAGCAGGGCTCCGTCCCCTGGCAGCTCGTGGCGGCGGACATCGTCCCGATGCTGCTCTACGCGGCCGCCGTCACGTGGGTGGCGCGGCGGATGCGGGTCCAGCGGGTCACGGCCGGCCCCGGGGACGGCGAGGCCCCGTTGACCGCGGCCACGGCGCCCGCGCACGCCTCATAGAACCCCCCACTCGGCGAGGGCGTCGAGCAGGCCGGGCGTCATCGGAAGGGCGCCCAGCTCGCCCCGGGCCACCCAGCGGACGTCGGACGCGTCGTCGCCCGCGCGGAGCGTCCCGCCGGCCACGGTGGCCGTGTAGTCGTGGATCTCGTAGACGACGCCGCCGGGGCCGGGGCGCTCCACCGTCCCGGCCAGGGCGCCGACGAGGACGTCCAGACCGGTCTCCTCCCTCAGCTCGCGGGCGACCGCCGCCGCGTCGTCCTCGCCGGGCTCGACCCGCCCGCCCGGGATCGACCACAGGCCCTCTCCCGGCGGGTGGCCGCGCCTGACCAGCAGGAGCCGTCCCTCACCGTCCCGGACGACCCCGCCCACGCAGCGCACTCGCATGACCCCATTTTGTCGCCACTTTCCAGGGCGGCGACCCGGCAGCCCCTTGACGAGGCGGGACGTGGCCGCGCAGGGTGGTTACTCATGAGGGCGGAGCCCACCTGCCCGCGCTGCGCGGGCCCGCTGACCGCGCCGGGCTTCTGGTCCAGCTACTGGAGCTGCGGCGTGCACGGCGCCGTACTGCCGAGGCAGCCGTCCCATCGCCCCGGCGCCGAGGGGCTGGCCGTCGTCCTGCGGGACGCGAGGGTCCCGGTCTGGACGCCGTGGCCGCTTCCGGCGGCGTGGCTCGTCACGGGCTTCGCCTCCGTCGGGGACGAGCGCTCGGGCGCCCGCGCGACCGCCGTCGCGGTGTCCGGTCCGGGGCTGCTGCACGGCCCCGCCGACATGGTCCTGATCGCCGAGGAACCGGGCATCGGCCTCGGCGCCCACTTCGCGGGGCTCGCGGGCCCCGACCCCGGCACCGCCTTCAACGGCGGCCCGCCCCACGTGAAACTGGACATCGGCGGCCCCGCCGCGACCACTGGGCAGACGGTGCCGCTGTGGGCGGTCGGCGACCGCCCCGACCGCGCCGCCTACGTCGGCGAGGCGATGGGGAACTGGCTGTGGGCGGTGCTGTGGCCCGCCGACGCCGGGGTGCTCATGGTGGAGCGCCTCACCCTGCTCGACCTCCGCGAGCCGGGCATGGAACTCGACCTCCCCTACGGCGCCTACAGCCCCCGCCTCGACGGCTGAGCGGCTGGTATGAAGGGCCTATGCGGATCGATCTGCACTGCCACAGCGACGCGTCCGACGGGACCCGCCCCCCGGCGGAGGTCGTCCGGCGGGCGCGCGAGAACGGCGTCGACGTCGTCGCGCTCACCGACCACGACACCGTCGCCGGCTGGGACGAGGCCGCCGCGTCCCTCCCGGACGGCCTGGCGCTGGTCCCCGGCATCGAGCTGTCGTGCAAGGAAGACGACCGGAGCCTGCACCTGCTCGGCTACCTGTTCGACCCGGCCGAGCCGGTGCTGGCCGCCGAGCTGGCCCGGATCCGCGACGACCGGGTGGTCAGGGCGCGCGGCATGGTGGAGCGGCTGAACGAGCTCGGCGCCGAGGTCGGCTGGGACACGGTCCGCGCGCTGGCCACGGGCGAGGCGGTCGGCCGCCCGCACATCGCGCGCGCCATGGTGGAGGCCGGCGTGATCGAGACCGCGGACGAGGCGTTCACGCCCCGGTGGATCGCGCAGGGCGGCCGCGCCTACGTCGAGCGGTACGCGCTCGACGCGGAGCGGGCGATCGAGCTCGTCCGCGCGGCCGGGGGAGTGTGCGTCCTGGCCCACCCCCGCGCGCGCCGCCGCGGCTACGTGTTCGGCGACGAGGTGATCGAGCGGCTCGCCGCCGCCGGGCTCGCCGGGGTCGAGACCGACCACCCCGACCACGCCCCCGAGGACCGCGCCCGCCTGCGCGACCTGGCCGCCGCGCTCGGCCTCGCCGTGACCGGCTCCAGCGACGACCACGGCGCGTTCACCGGCGACCGGATCGGCGTCGAGACCACCGCGCCGGACGCCTTCGACACGCTCCGCGCGGCCGCCACCGGCGGCGATCTCCGTCTGCCCGACCGGGGCGGCGAATCGCGGTAGGGTGCGAAGCGTGGACGCGCGCATCGAACAGGTGGTGACGTCGGGGAAGCTCACCCTGGACGACACCGAGTACGACGTCGAGAACAACACCTACATCGTCGGCGACGACGACGAGGTCATCGTGATCGACCCGGCCAACGACGCCGAGGCCATCCTCAAGGAGGTCGGTGACCGCGAGGTCATGGCCGTCCTGCTGACCGACGGCAACGAGCACCGCCTCAGCGTGGTCCTCGAAGTCGCCGCGGCCGGCGAGGAGGACGAGGACAACTGGGCCCCGATCGCCCTGCACCGCGCCGACCGGCTGCTGTGGCGCGACTACTTCGGCCGCCTCGCCAAGGAGGAGGACGACGAGGACGACGCCAAGGCGCTGCGCTCCCTCGAACCCGACATCTGGCTGGAGGACGGCGGCGTCTTCGAGATCGGCGAGGCGCAGCTGGAGATCGTGCACACCCCGGGCCACACGCCCGGCAGCGTCTGCGTGATCAGCGAGCAGCTCGGCCTGCTGTTCTCCGGCGACACCCTGCACCGCGGCCGTCCGGGCTCGGTCGGCGGCGTCTACGAGGACCTGCGCAAGCAGCTCAACTCGATCGGCGCGCTGCTCACCCCGCTGCCGAAGGACCTGCGCGTCCTGCCCGCGCAGGGCGAGGAGACCACGGTCGGCGAAGAGGACGCCCGCTGGGAGAGCTGGGGCTCCATGGCCCGGGAGTCGATGGCCGACGAGATCCTGTCGACCTTCC
>NZ_JBEZJP010000092.1:0-23200 GCF_040653175.1 Actinomadura sp. NPDC048032 | reverse complement strand
CCCCGCGCTCGCCCGGGCGGGCTCTCTCCACCCCGTCCCCACGCGCCGCGGCGGGGGGCTGGACCGGGGGAACGCCCCCCGCCCCCCGCGCCCCGCCTACTCCCGTGCCGGCGATCTGAGGACCGTGGTCACCGCCGCCGTCCAGCGGACGATGGCGGTCTGACCGGCCGGGGCGGCCCGGTTCGGAAACGGCCCCCAGCGGTCCGCGGGGACCGCTGCGGCGCGGCCCCCGCGGCGGGCGGTCAGCCCGCCTGGCGGCGCTGGAAGGGGAGGTAGCGGTCGGCGCGCCGGTGCCGGGCGAGCAGGCCGGTGGACTCGACCGCGAGGATGCGGTCGAAGCGGAAGGCGCGCACGCCGCGGCGCATGCGGCACCAGCCGACGAGGTACCAGTGATCGCGGTGCACCAGGCAGGTGACCGGCTCGACCTCGCGGATCGTGACGTTCGCGCCGGCGTCGCCGTAGCAGAGCCGGACGACGCGGTGCTCGGTGATGGCGGCGGCGACCACGCGGGCGCGGTCGGAGGTGGAGGCGTCCAGGGGCGTGGTGAGGGTGGCGAGCGTGGTGGTGACCACGTCGTCGTGCGGAGCGGCGTCGAGGAGGATGTGCAGGGCGCGGCGCGCGGTGGTGGCCTGCGGGCCGGTGCCGAGGTGCGCGAGCGAGAGCGCGAGGGCGGCGATCTCCGCCGCCGTGAGCGCGGCCGGCGCGGTGGGCGCGGTCTGGGGGTGCGTCGCAACGTTCGCCATGGTTCGATCATACGTTCGAACACTGACATTTTGCAGGCCCGCGCGGGGAGTCGCCGCCTTCGCGGTGCGGCCGGGGTCCGTCGGGCGCGGTGATCGGCCCCGCGCTTGAGAAGGCGGCCTCGCATGGTGAAAACTGGCCCCGGAAACGTGCCTATTCGGGGGAATCAGGGGCGAACATGGGCCAGACGTGGATCAGCGTTGAGTGAGCCGCGCCTGGACCGGCCTCCGATGAGCCGGGACGAGGCGGACCGGGCGCTCGCGCGCCTCCGGGAGGAGAGGGAACGGATCGGCGCGGCCCTGCTGGACCTGGAGGCCCACCAGGGGTACCAGTTGCTCGAAGGCGCGGCGCTGCGGGGCGCGACGCTGCGCGTGCAGTCCGACGTGAGGTCGCGGACGGCGTCCCTGTGGCTGCTGTTCGACCTGCACGGGCGCGTCCTGTCCGCCGCCGAGGAGCTGCGGGCCCGCCACGGCAGGCCCGGTCAGGCGCAGCTCGCCGAGCTCACCCGCCTCCTGGAGGGGCCGTCGGTGGAACTGCCCGCGGCGGAGGTGCCGCTGGAGCGGCGGACGCTGCTGGCCGTCCCGTCCGGCGAGAGGCTGACGCCGCGGGCGGCGGTCGACCGGATGACGCCGCTCTACGAGGAGGTCGCGCGGGCGGTCGCCGCGCTCGACGCGGTCTGGTCGACGCTGCTGTCGCGGCTGGCCGAGGTCGAGGCCGAGCGGCGGGCGGCCGAGGAACTGATGGAGTCGGCCGGCGGCGCGGACCCCGCCTTCGAGCGGCTGCGCGACGAGCTGGAGACCGTCGCCGCGACCGTGCGCGCCGACCCGCTGGCTCTGGCGCGGGACGGCCACGCCGACACCGCGCGGCTGGACGCGATCCGCTCCGGCCTCGCCGAGGTGCGCCGCGGCCTGGAGGAGGCGGAGCGGCTGCGCGAGGGGTTCGCCGCCCGGATCCGCGGCGTCGCCGCCGTCCTGGACCTGGTGCGCGAGGCCGAGGCCGAGGCGCGCTCCGCCCGCGACGAGGTCCTCACCAAGATCACCGCGCCCGCGCTGCCGGACCCGCCCGTCTCCTCCGCCGCCCTCGCCGACCGCCTCGCCGCCGTCACCCGGCCCGGGCCGGGCGCGACCGCGCGGGGCGGCGGCTGGCGCGAGACCGCGCGGCGGGTCGCCGACCTGGAACGCGCCGCGGACGCGGCGCTGGCGCGGGCACGCGAGACCACCGGCCTGATCCGGGGCCTGCTGGACCGGCGCGAGGAGCTGCGCGGCCGCCTGCAGGCCTACCGGGCGAAGGCCGCGCGGCTCGGCCACGCCGAGGACGCCGAACTGGCCCGGTCCTACGAGCAGGCACGCGAGCTGCTGTGGACCTCTCCCTGCGATCTGCGGAAGGCCACCGTGGCCCTGAACGCGTACCAGCGGGCCGTCACCTCGCGAGCGAAGGGAGCGGACCGATGAGCCAGTGCGCGCAGCCAGGCTGCGGCGGGACGATCGCGGACGGCTACTGCGACGTCTGCGGCAACCCACCGGCGGCGCCCGCGCCCGCGCCGGCTCCGGCCGCCGCGCCGAGCGTCCCGGCCCCGCGCCCGCCCGCCGAGCGGCCCGACCAGTGCCACCAGGCCGGCTGCGCCGGCACGATCATGGACGGCTACTGCGACGTGTGCGGCTCACCGCCCGCGTACACCGCCCGCGTCCAGGCCGCCGCGAGCGCGTCCGGCGGCTCGGGCGCGTCGGCGGCCACGGGAGCGTCGGGCAGCACGGCGACCGGCAGCACCCGGACGGGCAGCACCCGCACCGGATCGGCCCGCTCCTCCGGCCGCCGCGGCATGCTCGGCGCCGGGCTCGTCGAGGTGCCGCGCGTCCCCTACCGGGACCCGTCCAGCGCGGTGATGAGCGACCCGCAGGTCGCGGAGGCCAAGCGGTACTGCAGCGGCTGCGGCGAGCCCGTCGGCCGCGGGCGCGGCGACCGCCCGGGCCGCACGGAGGGCTTCTGCCCCAAGTGCGGCGCCCGCTTCTCCTTCACCCCCAAGCTCGTCCCGGGTGACCTCGTCGGCGGCCAGTACAGCGTGCTCGGCTGCCTCGCCCACGGCGGGCTCGGCTGGATCTACCTGGCCCAGGACAAGAACGTCAGCGACCGCTGGGTGGTCCTGAAGGGCCTGCTCGACAGCGGCGACGCCGACGCGATGGCCGCGGCGGCGGCCGAGCGCGCGTTCCTCGCGGAGGTCGAGCACCCCAACATCGTCAAGATCTACAACTTCGTCCAGCACGGCGGCGACGGCTACATCGTCATGGAGTACGTGGGCGGGGAGTCGCTCAAGGACATCCTGCTGCGTCAGCCGCTGCCGGCCGGCCAGAAGCACCTGCCGCTCGCGCAGGCCATCGCCTACGGGCTGGAGGTGCTGCGGGCGTTCGAGTACCTGCACGCCCAGGGGCTCGTCTACTGCGACTTCAAGCCGGACAACGTGATCCAGTCCGAGGAGCAGCTCAGGCTGATCGACCTCGGCGGGGTGCGGCGGCTGGACGACCCGGACGGCGCGATCTACGGCACGGTCGGCTACCAGGCCCCCGAGATCGCCGACGCGGGCCCCTCGGTGTCCTCCGACCTCTACACGGTCGGCCGGGCGCTCGCCGTGCTGAGCTTCCCGTTCAAGGGCTACACCCGGGGGTTCGCCGACTCGCTGCCGCCGCGCGAGGAGATACCCGTCCTCCAGCGGTTCGAGTCCTACGACCGGCTGCTGCGCCGCGCGACGCACCGGGAGCCGACCGCGCG
Organism: Actinomadura sp. NPDC048032; assembly: GCF_040653175.1. Classification (NCBI taxonomy): domain Bacteria; kingdom Bacillati; phylum Actinomycetota; class Actinomycetes; order Streptosporangiales; family Thermomonosporaceae; genus Actinomadura; species Actinomadura sp. NPDC048032. The sequence continues at coordinate 19,696 of NZ_JBEZJP010000092.1, read as the reverse complement.
CTTCCAGGACGCGGCGGAGATGGCCGAGCAGCTCACCGGCGTCCTGCGCGAGGTGCTGGCGGCCGAGGACGGCGTCCCGCGCCCCGCCCCGTCCGGGCTGTTCGGCCCGGAGCGGTTCACGACGCGGATGGCGGGCGAGGCGCGGGAGGAGGCGGCGCTGCCGCCCGTCCCGCCGCCGGTCGCCGCGGCGGCGCTGCCGGTTCCGCTCGTCGACGGCGCCGACCCCGCGGCCGCGTTCGTGTCCGGGCTCGGCGCGCTGGAGCCCGCGCAGGCCGCCGAGGCGGCGGCGAACGCGCCCGAGAGCACGCCCGAGGTCAGGCTGGCGCTCGCCCGCGCCAGGATCGAGCTGGGCGCGGCCGACGAGGCCGACGAACTGCTCGACGCGCTCGCCGCGGAGCGCCCCTCCGACTGGCGGGTGGGCTGGTACCGCGCGGTCGGGCTGCTCGCGCGGGGCCGGGTGGACGAGGCCGCGCCGCTGTTCGACCGGCTGTACGGGCTGCTGCCCGGCGAGGCCGCCCCCAAGCTCGCCCTCGCCTACTGCCGCGAGCGGTCGGCGCCGCACGACGCCGTCCGCCTGTACGAGACGGTGTGGCGCACCGACCAGAGCTACATCAACGCCGCCTTCGGCCTCGCCCGCGTGCATCTGGCGGCGGGCGACCGCCGCGCCGCCGTCGCCGCGCTCGACTCGGTGCCGAAGATCTCCATCCGGTACGTGCCCGCGCAGGTCGCGGCCGTCGTGACGGCGGTGCGCGACCGTCCCCCCGCCGAGCTGACGGCGGCCGAGCTGGTCGCCGCCGGCCACCGGCTCGCCGCCCTCGACCTGGACGCCGAGCGCCGCGACAGGCTCACCGCCGAGGTGCTGGAGGCCGCGCTCGGCTGGATCCTGGCGGGTTCCGGCACGGCGGCCGGGACGCAGGGCGGCTCCCTGTTCGGCGCCGCGCTCGCCGAGGCCCCGCTGCGCCGCCTTCTGGAAGGGACATACCGGGAGCTGGCACGCCGCACCCGAGACAGGGACGAGTGCCGCCGGCTCGTCGACTCCGCCAACGCCGTACGCCCGAGGACGCTGCTGTGACCGACGACCACACCCGAGCCGACGACACCGCCGGTACCGAACCCCCCGGAACCGGCACGGCCGGGACGGACCAGGGGAAGGCGGCCGAGCTCGCCTGCCCCGCCTGCGGCGCCGTGGTGTTCGCCGAGGAGATCTTCTGCGAGGAGTGCGGGCACCGGCTCGCCGACGGCCCGCCCGCCGCGGCCGCCGGGCGCGACGGCGCCACGATCAGGCAGGAGTCCGCGCCGTCCGCCCGGCGGGCGGACCGGGCGGGCCCGTGCCCCGGATGCGGCGGGACGGCGATCGACGCCGACGGCTACTGCGAGACGTGCGGCCTGCGCCAGCCGGCCGCACGCGACCACGTCGAGATCGAGCTGCCGGCCGCGTCCGGCGGCAACGGCACCCGCCCGGTCGTCGCGGCGGGCGCGAGCGACCGCGGCCGCCGCTACAGCCGCAACGAGGACGCGTTGGCCCTCGCCGCGCACCTGTCCGGCGTCGCGGCGGTCGTGTCCGACGGCGTCGGGTCCTCGCAGCGTCCCGACGAGGCGTCCCGCGCCGCGGCCGACACCGGCCTCGGCGAACTGGTGGCGCGGCTCGACGCGGGGGAGGACGCCGAGGACGCCACCCGGCACGCGGCGCTGCGCGCGGCCGCCGCCGTCGCCGCGCTCGCCACCTCGCCGTCCGACGCGCCGTCGTGCACCTACGTGTCCGCGGTGACGCGCGGCCCGGCGGTCACGGTCGGCTGGATCGGGGACAGCCGCGCCTACTGGCTGGCCGCGGACGGGCCCGGCGGGTCCGGCGAGGACGCCGCGGCGGGGCCCGCGCCCGACGAGATCGACGGAGCCGAGGTCAGCACCGGCGACATGGCCGAGCTCGGCACGTCCCGCCGGCTCACCGAGGACGACTCGTGGGCCGCGTTCATGGTCGCCGAGGGGTCGCTGACCGAGGCGGAGGCGGAGGCGCACCCGAACGCGCACGTCATCACCGCGTGGCTGGGCGCCGACGCCGGGCAGGTCAGCCCGCACGTGGCGACGTTCCGGCCCGGCGGTCCCGGCACGCTGCTGGTGTGCAGCGACGGGCTCTGGAACTACTTCCCGGCCGCCGCCGACCTGGCGGCCCTGCTGTCCGGCCCCGGCGGCGAGTCGCCGGGCCCGGCGGCCGACCCGCTCGGCGCCGCGCGGACGCTGGTGAGCCGCGCGCTGGAGGCCGGCGGCCGCGACAACATCACCGTCGCCGTGATCCCGGTCCCCTCCCCCGGCGGCTCCGGCGGCCGCGTCCACGAGAGCATCCCCCAGAGCACGGAGGAGCCCCGATGAGGGAGCCGCAGTTCAGCATCACCGTCGACCAGAACAAGTACCTGCCCGAGGGCGGCCGCGAGGTGCACGCCATCGTGTCCGTCGAGGCGGACGCGGGCGAGGGCGCCCCGGTCCCGTCCTCGACCCGGGCGTCCGAGGTCGTCATCATCGACACCTCCGGCTCGATGTCCTTCCCCGAGACCAAGCTGCGCGCGGCGATCGCGGCCGCGCAGGTCGCGGTCGACACGCTGCGCGACGGCGTGGAGTTCGCCGTCGTCTCCGGTTCCAACACGGCCAAGATGGTCTTCCCCCGGCACCAGGGGACGGTCCCGGCGACGCCGGAGACCCGCGCGGAGGCCAAGCACGCGCTGAGCCTGCTGAGGGCGGCCGGCGGCACCGCGATCGGATCATGGCTGCGGCTGGCCGACGACCTCTTCGGCGGCCGCGACGGCATCCGGCACGCGATCCTGCTGACCGACGGCAAGAACCAGCACGAGACGGCGGAGGAGCTCGACGCGGCCCTGGCCCGCTGCGGCGGGCGCTTCGTCTGCGACTGCCGCGGCGTCGGCACCGACTGGGAGGTCGCCGAGCTGCGCAAGGTCGCCTCCGCGCTGCTCGGCGGCGTCGGCATGGTGGCCGACCCGGCCGGGCTGGTCGAGGACTTCCGCGCCATGACGGAGGCGGCGATGGGCAAGTCCGTCGCCGACGTCGCCCTGCGCGTGTGGACGCCGCAGACGGCGCGGCTCCGGTTCGTCAAGCAGGTCTCGCCGTCGGTGGAGGACCTCACCGGCAAGCGCGCGGAGTCGGCGCCGCAGGCCGGCGACTACCCGCTCGGCGCGTGGGGCGCCGAGAGCCGCGACTACCACATCTGCGTCGAGGTGCCGCCGGGCGAGGTCGGCAAGGAGCTGCGCGCCGCGTGGGTGAAGCTCGTCGTGCCGGGCGCGCCGGGCGAGGAGGCGCGCGTCGTCGCGACCGCGAACGTCCTCGCCGAGTGGACCGACGACGAGGCGAAGTCCACCCGCATCAACCCGCGGGTGGCGGGCTACACCGGGCAGGCGGAGCTGGCCGCGGCGATCCAGGAGGGCCTGCAGGCCCGCAAGGACGGCGACCTCGACACCGCGACGGCGCGGCTCGGCCGGGCCGTGGTGCTCGCGGGCGAGGCCGGCAACGACGAGATCACCGCGATGCTCCGCAAGGTGGTGGACGTCGTGGACGAGGCGAGCGGCACCGTCCGGCTGAAGCGCGACGTCAACAAGGCCGACGAGATGGAGCTCGACACGCGCTCCAGCAAGACGGTCCGGACCCGCAAGGACGAGACGGTGACCACCAGGAGGGGCGAGAGCTGACCATGGCGAGCTGCCCCAGCGGACACACCTCGCAGGCGCAGGACTACTGCGACGTCTGCGGCGAGCGCATCGAGGGCGCCCCCACCGGCGCGGCCCCCCTCCCGTCCGGCCCGCAGCCGTCGCCGGGCGGGACTCCGTGCCCCGACTGCGGGACGCCCAGCACCGACCGCTTCTGCGAGGCGTGCGGCTACGACTTCGCCATCGGCGGCGGCAGGCCCACGCCGGAACCCGCGCCCGCGGCTCCACCGGAACCCGAACCCGCGGTGCCCGTCCCGTCCGGACCGGGCACGGCGCAGCGCGGGCCGTCGGATCCGCGGCGTCCGCCCTCGCCTCCCGTGCCCGCGCCTCCCGTTCCGGCCCCTCCGGTGCCGGCGCCGCCCGTCCCCGCTCCCCCGGTCCCGGCGCCGCCCGTCCCCGCGCCGCCGGTGCCCGGGGCGGTGTGGACGGCGGTCGTGAGCGCCGACCGCGAGTACTACAGCACGGTCATCGCCGAAGAGGGCCCCGACTCGGCGTCCCTGGCGTTCCCCCCGTACGCGCCCGAGCGGCGGATCCCGCTCGCCGGGCAGCAGGTCCGCATCGGGCGGCGCAGCTCGTCGCAGCCGTCCCCGCCCGAGATCGACCTGCGCGAGCCGCCCGAGGACCCCGGCGTCTCCCACGTCCACGCGGTGCTGCTGGCGAAGCCCGACGGCACCTGGACGCTGGTCGACCCCGGCTCGACCAACCGCACCTGCGTGAACGGCTCCACCGACCCCATCCCGTACAACGTGGAGGTCCCGGTCTCCGAGGGCGACCGGATCCACTTGGGCGCCTGGACCACCATCACGCTCACCCGAGGCGAGGCGACATGACGGCCGTCCAGCAGTCCCCGCCGGCGGGGCGACCGGCCCCCGCCGCGCAGCCGTCGCCGCCCGCCCGGGACGAGGGCGCCACGCGCCCCGGGACGGGCGGCGAGGCCCCGTCCGGTCTCGCGCGGCTGCTCCCCCGCACCGTCGCGTCCCGCGTCAGGACGCTGACCGCGCTGTCGCTCGTGCTGCTGGTGGCGCTGCTCGGCGTCGGCTGGGCGGCGATCGCGAACGCCCGTGAGGGCGTGCGCGTCATCGGGCACGACGCGGGCCCGCAGGTCGTCGCCACCGGCGACCTGTACTTCCAGCTCTCCGACATGGACGCGCAGCTCGCCGACGCGCTGCTGATCGGCGACGCGGCGGGCGGCGGCCGCGAGCAGGCGCTCGCCCGCTACGACCAGAACCGCCGCAAGGCCGGCGACGCGCTGCTGAAGGCCGCGAAGCTCGCGGACGAGACGACCGAGAACAACACGGCCCGGGACCTGCTGGACGCGCTCGCCCGCTACGAGCGCCTCGCCGGGCAGGCCCTGCTGCTGGACCGGCAGTCACCGCACGCGTCCGGGCCGCCGTCGCAGAAGGTCGTCGAGCTGTACCGGCAGGCGACCGACCTGATGAAGCTGGACCTGCTGCCGAAGGCCTACAACCTGACGCTCGACAACGGCACCCTCGTCCGGCACACCTACGAGGACAAGCGCTCGGCGGTCCTCCTCGGACGCACGGGCGTCCTCGCCACGGGCCTGGTCCTCCTGGCCGTCCTCCTCGGGTTCCAGCTCTACCTGGCCCGGCGGTTCCGGCGGCTGCTCAACGTGCCGCTCGCGCTGGCGACGCTCGGCACGCTCGCTCTGGTCGCGGCCGGGACTCTCATGCTCACCGGCCAGGCGAACCATCTGCGCCAGGCCAAGGAAGAGGGCTTCGACTCGATCCTCGGGCTCTCGCGGACGCGCGCCATCAGCAACAGCGCGAACGCCGACGAGACCCGGTTCCTGCTCGACCCCGGGCGGGCCGACGCCTACGAGCAGGTCTACCTGAGCAAGTCGCAGACCGTCCTGTACCTGAAGGCCGGCAACCTGACCCAGTACAACGCGGCCGTCCAGAAGGACCTGTCCTTCGAACCCGGCCGCGTGAAGTTCCTCGGCTTCCTCGGAGCCGAGGCCGACCGGCCGGTCCAGTCGGCCCGGCAGAAGGCGCAGCTCACGGACGTCATGAACAGGGTGCTCGCCGACTACCAGAAGGTCCAGGCCAACGACCGCCGGATGCGCGACCTCGTCGACCGGGGACAGCGCGACGAGGCGGTCGCCGCCCGCGGCGCGGCCGCCGCCGACTTCACCCGGTACGACCGCTCCCTGCAGGCGCTGGTCGCCATCCACAGGAAGGCGTTCGACGAGGCCGTGAAGGACGGGGACGGAGGCACGAGCGGCTGGTACGCGGTGCTGCCCGCCGCGGGCGCCGTCATCACCGCGCTCGTCCTCGCCGGCGTGCGCCCCCGCCTGGCCGAGTACCGGTGGTCCAAGTGAGGGCGCGGAGCATCGCGGCGGCGCTCCTCGCGGCCGCGGCCGTCCTCGGCGCGGGGACGGCGTGCGGGATCGCCGACGCCGGAGAGGACTCCGTCGCCGGAAAGGACGCGCTCGTCATCGGCGTCAACGGCGACCAGCCGGGACTCGGCGAACGCCAGGGCGACGGGTCGTTCACCGGATTCGACGTCGACATCGCCAAAGAGATCGCCCGGCGGATGGGCGTGGGCCAGGGCGACGTGACGTTCAAGCGGGTGACGTCGGCGACCCGCGAGAAAATGCTCCAGGACGGCGACGTCGACCTCGTGGTGGCCAGCTATTCCATCACGCCGGAACGCAAGGTGAAGGTGTCGTTCGCGGGTCCCTACTATGTGGCCCACCAGGACATTCTCGTCCGCAGGTCCGAGGCCCGCGCCATCCGGAACATCGACGACCTGAAAGGGCGGCGGCTCTGCCGCGTGCCCGGGTCGGTGTCGTTCCCGCGCGTCCACGACGAGCAGGGCGTCGCCGCGCTCCCGGTCGAGGCGAGCGGGTACGCCGGCTGCCTCACCGCGCTCACCGGGGGCCGGCTCGACGCGGTCTCGACCGACGACCTGATCCTCGCGGGCCTCGCGGCGAAGGCGGCCGGCGGCGGTCTCACGCTCGTCAACGCCCCGTTCACCGACGAGCCCTACGGCGTCGGCATCAGGAAGGGCGACGTCGACGGCTGCGAGGCGGTCAACAAGGCGATCACGCGGATGTACCAGGACGGCACCGCGCCGCGGCTGCTGGACAAGTGGTTCCGCCCCGCCGGGTTGAAGGCCACCACCACCGTCCCGCAATTCGAGGGCTGCGTCTGAGAATTCGTCACCCAGCGCACGGAAGGCGTCACGGAATGGCACGGGAAGAACAGGTGAGACCGGCCGGTCATGGAGATCAGTCGGTTACGTAAGTTCCGGTCGGCGCGCGTGATCGTAAGTTATGGTCGCGATCAAAAGCCGTTCCGGTAATCACCGTCACGCCCGAGGAGTGCAATGACGACGGTCATCCTGGTGGTGATGTGCGTCGTGGTGGGGGCGCTCGAACTGTACGCGGGCAAGCAGAGCCGGGACCAGGCCCATGCCTTCACCCGCCGGATCGACGAACTGAACGACCAGGTGACCAAGCAGAACAACGTGCTGGTCACCGTCGGCGAGCAGCTCACCGCGGAGCTGTCGCGCGTCAAGCAGGACGTGCTGCCCGCGCTCGACACCCGGCTCCGGCAGAACACCGGGCAGGTGGAGGAGCTCGCGGGCCTCGTCCACCAGGCGGACGACTACCTGCGGACCCAGGCGGGAAGGCTGCACGAGCTGGAGCAGCAGCGCATCACCCTCGCCGCGCTGCGCCGCAAGCTCGGCGAGGTCGAGACGTCGGTGCGGGCCGCCACCGGGGCGGGCGGCGGGGCCGTGGAGGGCAAGGTCGAAGCGGCGCTCGACCGGCTCGCGGACCTGGAGCGCGGCGGCGAGGAGATCCTGGAACTGCAGCGCACCCTCACCCGAACCCTGGAGGACGTCGAGGACGTCGTCGCCGAGCTGCTGCGGTTCACCGAGGGCGAGCTCGACGACACCGTCACGGCGGCGCTCACCGGACGCCCCCGCCCCCACGGCGACGCCGTCACCGCGACCGGGCGCCTGTGGACGCGCGACGAGGAGCTGGAGGACATCCTCGGCGACATGTACGAGCGGTGCGTGCGCGCCAGCCGGCTGGCCGTCCGGTTCCGCACGTCCGAGGGCTCGAACGGCACTCCCGGCTCACCGGAGCGCCGCCGCTACTTCCTGGGCGGGCACGCCAGCGAGGACCTGGCGGGCGTGTTCAGCGCCCTGCTCATCTCCGCGGGCGCCGGCGCCCGGTCCGGCAACGGCCTGTCCGTCGGCGAGGCCAGGCGGGGCCTCGCGCGGGTGGAGCCGGGCGTCCCGGCGGGGGTGGAGCCCGCGCGCGGGCCCGAGGACGAGGCGGCCCTCAAGTCGCTCCTGCGGACGCTGGCGGAGTGTTCGGGCGCCGTCGCGCAGATCGGCCCGCTCATGGCCGTCCGGACGCGCGACGAGCTGCTGTGCGCGGTGCTGACGGCCGCGCAGTCGCTGGAGCTGGAGAGCGACGAGGTGTTCTGGGACCCGGCCGCCGCGAGCGTCCGGCTGCGGCGGCTGCCGTCCCATCAGCTGTGGGACCTCACCGGCTGGGCCACCGCCCCGTAGGCCCGCACGGAACGTTCCGCGGGGCCGCCGATGCGCACGTAGAGGGGGCAGCGCAGGGCGCCGGTCCGCGGGTCGGCCTCGACGCACAGGCCGATCCCGGCGGCGCGGTCGAGGAACACCGCGTTCTCCACGGCCCGCGCCCCGCGCACCGCGTACGGGACGGAGTCGGCGTCGCCGGTGTCGACGAGCTCCTCGAACGTCAGCCTCCGCGCGAACCGCATCAGCACCGCGGCGTCGACGACGCGGCTCCCGATCGCCGCCGACGGGCCCGCGACGACGATCCCGAAGCTCGGGTCCTCCCGGCCCCGCACGTAGATCTCCCGGTCCGGCTCCAGGCCCCGGCGGCGGTCGGGGACCTGCACGCCGAAGCCGGCGTCGCCGTTCAGGTACGCGGGCGGCCCGAAACCCGCCGGCGGCGCCCCGTCCCGGACGCGCAGCGCGCCCGCGGGCATCTCCCAGCCGGGCAGGTAGACGCCGAGGCCCCTCAGCAGCAGCCGCCAGATCGGACGTCCGGTCACCTCGGGCGCGAAATCGCCGCCCGGCCGGCCGGGCTCCCGCGGATTCTCGGCGTCGCCGTCCATGACGACCATGATCGGCGAACGGATCCGCGTCCGACAAGGCCCCGTGCGGAGCCGTGGCCCTTACCGTGCGGCCCCTGCACCTCCGGTGCCGCGTCGGCTACGGTTGTCCCACCCGGATCATGACGAGGACACGCCGTGAATCTGCAGGACATGATGGTGCACCGCGACACCTCGTCGCGGACGGTCGACAAGTATCTGATGTCCTACGAGGGCCGTGTCATCGCGGTTCGGCGGCATCCGGCAGTCCTGCTGCTGCCGGTCGGGGTCGTCGTCGCCGGGCTCATCGCGTGCGGCGCGGCGAGCGCGGTCAGCGGGCAGGTCTGGATCTGGGGGCTGTGGCTGATCGCGGTCTGCTACCTGGCCTGGAAGGTGATCGCCTGGTCGGTCGACTTCTTCCTCGTCACCGAGCACCGGGTGATGGTCGTCAACGGCGTCCTCAACCGCAACGTCGCGATGATGCCGCTCGCCAAGGTCACCGACATCGCGCTGAACCGCTCGGTGCTCGGGCGGGTCTTCGGCTACGGCGAGTTCGTGATGGAGTCGGCGGGCCAGAAGCAGGCGCTGCGCAACGTCGGTTTCATGCCGTACCCGGAGCAGTTGTACCTGGAGGTCTCGTCGGTCATCTTCGGCACGGTCGAAGAGTCGCCGGACTGATTTCCGTTCAGGAGTCGAAGCCGAGGCCCATGCGGTCGAGGGTGCGGAGCCAGAGCCCCCGGCGCCCAGCGTTGCGGTCGGCGCGGGCGATCTCGCGCCGGGTCAGCTCGATGACGCCGTAGCGCAGCGGCTCGGGCGGGAACGGGACGGGCTTGGAGCGCACCATCGCCAGCCGTGTCCGCTCGGTCTCCTCACCGGGCGCGAGACCGACCCCCAGGAGGTCGAGCATGACGTCGGCTCCGAAGCGGGTGGCGCCGACACCGAGGCCGGTGTAGCCCGCCGCGTACGCGAGCCTGCCGTCGTAGGCCGTCCCGTAGAAGGCGCAGAAGCGGCTGCACGTGTCGATGACGCCGCCCCAGGCGTTGGTGAACCGCACACCCTCCAGTTGCGGGAACGTCGCGAAGAAGTGCCGGGCCAGAGTCGCGTACGTGGAGGGGCGCCGTTCCAGCGCGGGACGCATTCCGTTGCCGAAGTGGTAGACGGCGTCGTAGCCGCCCCACAGGATGCGGTCGTCGGCGGTGAGCCGGTAGTAGTGGAACTGGTTGGCGCTGTCGCCGAGCCCTTGCCGGTGCCGCCAGCCGATGGACGCGCGCTGTGCGGGCGTGAGCGGCTCGGTGACGAGCGCGTAGTCGTACACCGGGACGACGTAGTTGCGCAGGCGCCGAAGGATCGGCGGGAAGGCTCCGGTCCCCAGGGCGACGTGCCGGGCGGTGACCGTCCCGAGCGGGCGGGGCGCCCGGTCGCCCCGCCGCGGGGGCGCGGCGGCCGTCAGCCGGAGCCCGCGGGCGTCGGTGCGCGGCGCCGTGACGCGGGTGTTCTCGAAGACGCGGACCCCGAGGGCGCGGCACGCGTCCGCCAGGCCCCAGGCGAGCTTGGCCGGATGCACCATGGCGACGGCGTCGCGGTCCCACAGGCCCGCCAGGTAGGTGGGCGAGTCGACCTCGGCGCGGACCGCCTCCGCACCGAGCATGATCGGTTGCCAGCCGTGCTCGTAGGCCTTCTCCGCCGCCTCCTGGAGCGCGGGCACCTGCCACTCCTCGGTGGCGACGCTCATCTCCCCCGTCGGCTCCCACTCGGCGTCGATGCCGTGGCGGGTCAGCGTCTCCGCGATGGCGCGCAGGTTGTCCCAGCCGAGGCGTTCGAGCGTGTGGGCGTCGTCCGGCCAGCGCCCGAGGCCGTTCTCCAGGCCGTGGGTGAGGCTGGCGGCGCAGAACCCGCCGTTTCGTCCGGACGCGGCGGCGCCGATCCGGCCGGCCTCCAGCACGACCACGTCCAGGGACGGGTCGCGCTCCTTGGCGAGCAGGGCCGTCCACAGGCCGCTGTAGCCGCCGCCGACGACGGCGAGGTCGCACGTCAGCGTGCCGGACAGCGCCGGACCCGCCTCGGGGCGGGCCGGGTCCCCGAGCCAGAACGGCTCGGGGGCGGCGTCGGCGAGCGCCCCGGCCACGTTCGCGTTCATGCTCGCGTTCGCGCGCGGGCGCTGCGCCGCGCCGACACCACCGCGATCAGCACGCCGACCGCGAAGATGATCGTCCCCATCACGTTGACCTGCGGCGGCGTCCCCGTCCTGGTGGAGCCGTAGATCCACAGCGGGAACGTGACGGTGGCGCCGCTGGTGAAGTTGGTGATGACGAAGTCGTCGATGGACAGCACGAACGCCAGCAGCGCCCCCGCCAGTACCCCCGGCATGATCATCGGCAGGGTGACCAGGCGGAACCGCGTCCACGGGCCGGCGCCGAGGTCCTGCGCCGCCTCCTCCACCGCGGGGTCGAGCCCGACGACGCGGGCCCGGACCGTCACGGCCACGAACGCGATCGAGAACATCACGTGCGCGAGCAGGATCGTCAGGTAGCCGCGCGGCAGGTTGAACGTGACGAACATCGACAGCAGCGACGCGCCCATCACGATCTCCGGGCAGGAGATCGCCATGAACAGCACGAGGTTCGTCGAGCCCTTGCCGCGGAACCGGTACCGGCCGAGCGCGAGGCCCGCGAACGTCCCGATGACCGTGGTGATCAGCGTGCTGAGCAGCGCGATCGTCAGAGAGTTGACGACGGCCGCGGTGAGGTCGCTCTTGTCGAACAGGTGCGCGTACCAGCGGAGCGTGAAGCCCTGCCACTCGAAGTTCTGCTTGCTGCGGGTGTCGTTGAACCCGAACAGGATCATGATCGCGATCGGCAGGATCAGCCACGCGATCAGCACGAGGGTGTAGAGGTGCAGGCCGGAGATCCGGCGCCGGGGCGCGCGCCGCCGCGGGGTCTCGGCGGGCGCCGCGGGGGCCTTGGTGTGCGTCGTCATCGTCCCGCCGCCTCCAGGACGTCCTGCGTGCCGAGCGTGCGCGCGTAGGCGAAGATCCCGACGAGCAGGATCGCCATCAGCGCGAACGACAGCGCGGACGCCGTCGGGTAGGCGCTGTTGTTGAAGTACTCGGTCTGGATGACGTTGCCGATCATGGTGTTCTGCGGGCCGCCGAGCACCTCGGCGTTGACGTAGTCCGACGACACCGGCACGAACGTCATGATCACGCCGGCGAAGACGCCGGGCAGCGACAGCGGCAGGATGACCCGGAGGAACGCCTGCGCGCGGCTCGCGTACAGGTCGTAGGCCGCCTCCACCACGCGCGGGTCGATGCGTTCGAGCGCCACGTAGATCGGCAGGACCATGAACGGCAGGAAGTTGTAGGCGAGCCCGGACACCACCGCGACGCCGGTGTCGAGGACGTGGAAGCCCTCCGGCAGGACGCCGTGGTCGCGCAGCGGCCCGAGGACCGGCCCGTTGTCGGTGAGGACGAGCTTCCACGACACCGTCCGCAGGATGAACGAGACGAAGTACGGAAGCAGCAGCAGGAACAGGTACGTCGACTTGGCGCGCCCGCCGCGGAACGCGATCCAGTACGCGGCCGGGTAGGCGAGCACGATGCACGCGACCGTCGCCAGCAGCCCGTACCAGAGCGACCGGACGAACTTGTCGCCGTAGGTGCTGAGCCCGTCGGTGTAGTTCTGCCAGTGCAGCGTCTGCTGGAAGCCGTCGATGAGGTTCCCGGTCTGCAGCGACAGGGACACCATCAGCACCATCGGGACGAGGAAGAACGCCGCCAGCCACAGCCCGCCCGGAAGGATCATCAGGTACGGCGCGAGCCGTCCCCGCACCCCGCCCATCACGAGCCCTTGGAGATCGGCTCGAAGATCTTCTGGTACTCGGTCTCCTCCGCCTGCGTGAGCCGCCGGTAGTGCCGCAGCCGGGCCAGGTCGGCCTGCGACGGGAAGATCAGCGGGCTGGTGCTGAGCCGGGTCAGGTCCTTCTTGTCGTCGCCGCCCGCCTGCTCGGCCTTCTGCGCGAGGAGCTTCTGGGTGGCCGGGATCGGCGGCATGTAGTTGATGAACTCGGTCAGCGGCGCGTTGTTCTCGGGAACGTAGAGCCAGTTCATGAGGGTCAGCGCGTCCACCGGGTTCTCGGCGGTCTTCGGGATGCACAGGTTGTCGGTCCAGATCGTGCCGCCCTCCTTGGGCACCACGAACTTCACGTCCGGGCTCGTCAGGCTGTACACGTCCCCCGACCACGCCATGGTCATCCACACGTCGCCCTTGCTGACGGCGTCGACGTAGTCCTGGCTGTAGTACTTGCGGACGATGCCCTTGTCGCGCTGCTCGCGCAGCTTGGCGGCGGCCTTCTCCCAGTCCGCCTTCGTCGACTTCTCCGGGTCGATGCCGAGCAGGAACATCCCGAAGTTCCCGAGCTCCTGCGAGTCGCCCATCATGCCGACCTTGCCCTTGTACTTCGGGTCGAACAGCTGGGCGATGCTGGTGATCTCCTCCTTCACGTACTTGGTGTTGTACGCGATCCCGGTGACCCCCGACTCGTACGGGATCGTGAAGGCGTTGCCCGGGTCGTAGGACGGGTTCTTGAACGAGGGGCCCACGTTCGCCTGGAAGTTCGGCAGCTTCGACAGGTCGAGGGGCGCCAGGTAGCCGAGCTGGCGGCACTGCTCCAGCTGGATCCCGTTCGTCATCACCATCAGGTCGAAGCCGATGGACTGCCCGGCGGCCAGCGGGGCCTGGATCTTGCCGAACCACGGGCCCATCTCCTGGATGACCTCCTTGTAGGTCACCTTGACGCCCGTCTCCTTCTCGAACGCCTTGATGGTCTCCCGGTCGTCCTGCATGTAGCCCGGCCAGTTCGCCCAGTTGAGCCTGCCGCTCTTGGCCTTGTTCGCCCAGTACTTCTCGACGTCGCTCTGGGTGACCTTCTCCTTGCCGCCCTGCCCCTTCACCCCGCACGCCGACAGCGCGAGCCCGGCGCCCGCCGCGCCCATCAGCCTCAGGACGTCGCGGCGGTCCGGGCCGCCCGCGCCGGAGCGCGCCAGGCGCGGCCTTGTGAGTCCGCGGAGGAAGGCGGGGTCGAACTGGCTCATTGCGGGGCTCCAATGGCGTACGAGTGGCGCGGATCCCACGACAACCAGACGCTGTCGCCGCGCACGGCGATGTCGTCGGCGGACGTCGCGTTCTGCAGGAACACGACGACGTCGGCGCCCGCGGAGGTGGTGATGTTGTAGTTCGTCGACGTCCCGAGGTACACGACCTCGGTCACGGTCCCCCGGACGGCGCACTGCCCGTCCCCCGGCCTGTCCAGCCCGATCCCGATCTTCTCGGGGCGGACGGTGAGCTCCACGCGCTCCCCCGCGACGGCCTCCCGGCCGTGGCGCATCGGGACCTCGATCCGGCCGTCGGGGCCGTGGGAGAGCACCGCCCCGCCCGGCCCCGTCCCGGTGACCTCCCCCTCCAGCAGGTTGGACGTGCCGATGAACCCGGCCACGAACCGCGTCGCGGGATGCTCGTAGATCTCCCGCGGCGTGCCGAGCTGCTCGATCACCCCGTCGTTCATGACGGCGATGCGGTCCGACATCGTCAGCGCCTCGCCCTGGTCGTGCGTCACGTACACGAACGTGACGCCGACCCCCCGCTGGATCCGCTTCAGCTCGACCTGCATCGCCTGGCGCAGCTTCAGGTCGAGGGCGCCGAGCGGCTCGTCCAGCAGCAGCGCCCGCGGCTCGTTGACCAGCGCCCGGGCCAGCGCGACCCGCTGCTGCTGGCCGCCGGACAACTCGGCGGGACGGCGCTTCTCCCGTCCCGCCAGGTCGACGATCTCCAGCATCTCCCCCACCCGCCGCGTGATCTGCGCCTTCGGAACGCCGCGCCGGCGCAGGCCGAACGCGACGTTCTCGAAGACGCTCATGTGGGGGAAGAGCGCGTACGACTGGAACACCATGTTCACGTCGCGCCTGTTGGGGGGCACGTCCGTGACGTCCTGCCCGCGCAGCCGGACCCGCCCCGCCGTCGGCTCCTCGAAGCCGGCGATCATGCGCATGGTCGTCGTCTTGCCGCATCCCGACGGGCCGAGCAGGGAGAAGAACTCCCCCTCCGCGATCGACAGGTCGACGCCGCGCACCGCCGCCACGGTCTCGCCGTAGGCGTGGTAATCCTTCTCGACTCCCGCGAGTTCGATCGCGGGGACCGCGACGGCCGGATCGTCGCGCGCCGCGGCGGGTTGGGTCTCGGTCATGGGCGGGACTTCCTTCACGGGCTCCGGTCGGCGGCGCTCAGCCGCCGATGTAGTGCATGACGTGCTTGACGCGGGTGTAGTCCTCGATTCCGTACATCGACATGTCCTTGCCGTAGCCGGAGTGCTTGAAGCCGCCGTGCGGCATCTCCGACACCAGCGGGATGTGGGTGTTGACCCACACGGCGCCGAAGTCCAGTGCCTTGCTCATGCGCATGGCGCGGCCGTGGTTCTGCGTCCACACGCTGGCGGCGAGGCCGTACTTGACGCCGTTGGCCCACTCCACGGCCTGAGCCTCGTCCGAGAAGCTCTGGACGGTGATGACCGGGCCGAAGACCTCGTTCTGCACCATCTCGTCGTCCTGCTTGAGGCCGCCCACGACGGTCGGGGCGAAGAAGTAGCCGCGGTCCCCCACGCGCTCGCCGCCGGTGAGGACCTTCGCGTGGCTGGGCGCCCGCTCGATGAACCCCTGGACGCGCTCCAGCTGGTTCGCGTTGTTCACCGGCCCGTAGAAGGCGTCGGCGTTACTGGGAGGCCCGACGACCGTCCCCTTGGCGGCCTCGGTGAGCGCCTCGGTGAACTCCCCGTGCAGCCGGTCGGCGACCAGCACGCGGGTGGCCGCCGTGCAGTCCTGGCCCGCGTTGAAGTACCCGGCCTCGGCGATGCCCGTCGCCGCCGCCTCGACGTCGGCGTCGTCGAACACGACCACCGGCGCCTTGCCGCCGAGCTCCAGGTGCACCCGCTTGAGGTCCTTGGCCGCCGACGCGGCGACCTCCATGCCGGCCCGCACGCTCCCGGTGATCGACACCATCTGCGGCGTCGGGTGCTCCACCAGCGAGCGCCCGGTGCCGCGGTCGCCGCAGATCACGTTGAAGACGCCCGGGGGCAGGAACTCGGCCGCGATCTCCGCCAGCATCAGCGTGCTCGCCGGGGTCGTCTCGGACGGCTTGAGCACCACGGTGTTGCCCGTCGCCAGCGCCGGCCCGATCTTCCAGATCGCCATCATCATCGGGTAGTTCCAGGGCGTCACCTGGGCGCACACCCCGATCGGCTCCCGCCGGATCGAGGAGGTGTGGTCGGCCATGTACTCGGCGGACGCCTTGCCCTCCAGCACCCGGGACGCGCCGGCGAAGAACCGGAGGTTGTCCACCATCGGCGGCACCTCCTCGTCCAGGGTCATCTGGACGGGCTTGCCGGTGTCCCGGCTCTCCGCCCTGACGAGGTCCTCCGCCCGCTTCTCGACCGCGTCCGCGAAGCGCAGCATCGCGAGGCTCCGCTCCCCCGGCGTGGCGTCGCGCCAGGCGGGGAACGCGTCGGACGCCGCACGGAACGCGGCGTCGACGTCCTCGGCGCCGGACACCGGCGCCTCCGCGTACGTCTCGCCGGTGCTGGGGTCGACCACCTCCAGCGTCCGCCCGTCCTTGGCGTCGACGTATTCTCCGCCGATAAAGTTGCGCAGCCGCTCGCCGCTCATCCTCAGGTCCCTCCTGGGCGCCGTCGCCCGTTGTGTCCTGTTGGCCCGACCCTTACAGAGGAGTCCGTCCAACACAAGTGATTCCGTTGTTACGATCGAATTTCACGACTGATTCACTTGGCCCAGAGGCCTCACACCCTCGATGCCGCAGCTAGGAGAACCGGATGGAACGGGCAGCCCGCGTCCAGCTCGACGAGACCGCCAAGCAGATCATCGAGCAGCTCCAGCAGGACGGCCGCCGCTCCTACGCCGCCATCGGCAAGGCCGTGGGCCTCTCCGAGGCCGCCGTGCGCCAGCGCGTGCAGAAGCTCCTCGACACCGGCGTGATGCAGATCGTCGGCGTCACCGACCCGCTCATGCTCGGCTTCCACCGCCAGATGATGATCGGCGTCAGGTGCGAGGGCGACCTGGAGAAGATCGCCGACGAGCTCGCCGCCCTGGACGAGATCGACTACGTCGTCATCACCGCGGGTTCGTTCGACATCCTCCTGGAGCTCGTCTGCGAGGACGACGAACGTCTTCTGGAACTTCTCGGCCGTATCCGCGCCGTCCCGGGCGTCGTCTCCACCGAGAGCTTCGTGTACCTCAAACTTCGCAAACAGACCTACTCCTGGGGAACCCGCTGACTCCGCCGGACACCGCCGATTCTCGTTCTCAGAGGGGATGTCCTGGCAACTCCTCGCGGCGTACTTTGAAAGGCCGCAAGGAAGGAGACCGGCCATGCCCGAGTCGGTTCGCCAGGACCTTCCGGCCGATCCCGCCGACGATCACATCACCTTCCGTACCACCGCGGAGCAGTTTCTCGTGATCCGCGCGGCGGCCGAGCTGATCGGCTGGTCGGTCACCGACTTCGTCCTGTCAGCCGCCCTGGACCGCGCCGAACGCGACCTCTACGAACACGCCGCGGCGCAAGAGGCGGCAGAGCCCGCCCCCGACCCGATCCCTCCCTACACGGCCCTGCTGCTGGCCCTGTCCTGACCCACCCTGAACAGACGAAGCCCACACGCTGACGTCCCTCTCCGGCGGCGGTCGAACACAACCACCAGACGACCGCCGCCACCAGGGCAACCAAACCGCCCAGCCCACCCATGATCAACACTCCCATTCCACTCAGCCACTCTCAAACGCAAGCACTACCGGCAACCAGCGCTCCCAGAACAGCACCAGCAAAACCAGCCCAACCACCAGGCACCAATCACGGCCGGCCACACGTAGACCGACCCACCACCGGCAGAAACCCAACCCACCCAACCGCCACCATGAGCGAGTCGCAGCCAACCGACCCCAGAGAACCCCCAGAGCGCAACACCTCCTAGCGGCCAGCCATCACCAGCAGGAGTTCAGAGTCGTCACCGCCAAGAGCTAATCGCGGCCAGACGAGCCTCAGAAAGCACACAGAACGACCAACAACTCTCAGCGACCAGCACCGGCCGGAGCCGAGGCCGATCACCGCCAGGCACGGTGCGGGAGCACCCGAGCACGGCTCGTCCTTGAGGCCCCGGCCGCGAACCAGAGCGCTCGCCTGCTGGGTGGCGCCGACCTCGCCTTCGGAGCCATCGATCACATCAGGCCGATGTGCCGTTGCCTGCGGGTGGGGCTGGAGAATAGGGGGATGGGTGAGGCTGTGAGCAAGGCATGTCTGTTCTGCGAAATCATCAAGGGAGAGCGGCCCGCGCACGTCGTGCTGGACGCACCGGACGCGATGGCGTTCCTCGACACCCGCCCTCTCTTCAAGGGCCACACGCTGCTGGTCCCCCGGACGCACTACGAGACGCTCACTGACCTGCCCGAGGACCTTCTAGGCCCGTTCTTCGCGCAAGCCCAACGCCTTGCGCAGGCGATGGAATCCGTCCTCGAAGCAGCCGGCTCGTTCGTCGCCATGAACAACCGGATCAGCCAGAGCGTCCCCCACCTGCATGTACATGTGGTTCCACGCAACCCGAAGGACGGCCTCCGCGGCTTCTTCTGGCCACGCCAGAAATACGCCTCCGACACCGAGGCCGCCGCCTACGCAGCCCGCCTCTCAAAAGCCCTAACCACCCCCACCTAACCCACCCCCCAACAACCCCCACCCCACCACCGGCACCCAACGCACCACCGCACCGCACCGCACCGCACCGCACCGCACCGCACCGCACCGCACCGAGCAGCATCAAACGACTGCGCCAAACCTTCACGACCCGCGCTCCGCTGCGCCGGGGTTGTACCACAAGCCCCTTGCCGTACTTGCGGACCCACTCGGGGTGCTTGCGCGCGCGCGGGCCTCGTGGGCCAGCAAAGCAATCTGAGTGCGGTTGTCCAGGGCGAGCATGGCCAGGACGCTGGAGACGTGCGCCCTGCCCTCTAGCCCACCACCATCGACCGCCCACCATCGGCGGCGCCATTGCCGAGACCGGCACTAATTCCAACCGCGTCGTCCAGATCCGCGTCCGAGAACGCCGTCGACTGATCCTCACCACAGCCCACCCGTCGACGAACCCGACGACGACCAGGGCACCGCGCGCTCGCACCCCGCGACGGCCGACCTGGCCACGTGCCCCCAGCACGGGACGCCGACGACCCGGGGCCGCGCGCCCCGGCCGCGAAAGCCGAGGGGTTCTGCGCATAGTGCTGGCTCACCGTCAGGCCACGTCGAGGGCCTACCAAAGGTCGGCCAGCAGTCCCAAGCCCCGCCAGCCCCAAGCCGCCTCAGCACTTCAGACAACGTCAGCGCCCCAAACCGCGTCAGGCCACGCCAACCCAGCAGCGTGTAGGGGCTACAGGCCCCCTAAGCGCGCCAACCGGACTGCACACCACGCCAGGGCAACGCGCCAGGTCCCAGACCACCCACCACGCCAACCGAGCTGCACACCGCATCAAGGCACCGTGCGGGCTCGCAGGCCACTCAAGCGCGCCGACCGGGCCGCACGCCACGTCAGCACAGCTGCGGGTAGAGGCCGGAGTCCACCCAAGCGCGCCAGCCGGGCCGCACGCCGCGTCATCAAGCCCATCGCTGAGGTACCCCACAGTCCTTCGGTGCCAGACGTCGCCCTGCGGAACGGCTCCGCAGCGATCGGCGCTGCGAGCAACGGCTCGCAGACGAAGGCATGTCAGGGGCCGCCGGGCTTCGCTATCGAAGACTGGGCCTTCCTGGCCTGCTGGTGCACGCATGAGGTCGCTTGACACACACCCGTGAC
>NZ_JBEZJP010000091.1:0-23804 GCF_040653175.1 Actinomadura sp. NPDC048032 | reverse complement strand
CCGCAACCGCGTCGGCGTTTCCGGCTCGCCTGTGCGGTACGGAGGCCTAGGGGGTGGGCGACCTCCGCGGTCGTGCGCGGATCAGGGCGTCACGGGGAGGTGACGTTGATCTGCGGGAAGGTACCGCCGCTGTTCTTGACGATGTAGGCGCCGTTCAGCGAGGCGGAGTCCCCGTTGTGCGCGATGCCGAGGCAGCCCGAGGTGACGTTGCTGACCGTGAGCCCGCTGCCGGTGGCCGTCAGCTTGCCGGTGCTGTTGGTGTAGGTGCCGGCGGCCGTGCCGGCGATGTCCAGCTGGCAGAGCCCGCCCGCCGCCGAGGCGTGCGCGGAGATGCCGCTCAGGCTGCCCGGGGTGACGCCGCCCGACGTGGCGCCGGTGACGTTCACCTTCCAGGGGAGGGCCTTCGGCGTCACGGTGAAGGAGAACCCGCCGCCGTTGCAGTTGGTGAACGAGATCGCGCTGATCGTTCCGACCTGGAGCGGCGAGGCGCCGCTCGTGGTCCCGTTCGGGATGCTGCCGGAGCCGGTGGACGTGGTGCAGGTCACCGCGATGCCGGTGCTGGTGTCGGTGATGACGAGGTTGCCGGAGTTCGTGGCGGTCACCGAGCCGCCGTTCGTCACGGTCGCGGTGAGGTTGGCCGCGTGGGCCGGGGCGGCGAGGAACAGGGCGAGGGCGGAGGCGCTCGTGGCGGCGAGGGCCGCAGAGGTGATCTTGCGCACGGGAATGACCTTTCCTGGGGGTGGGACCGGGTGCCTGGGGAGAGGCACGGGCCTTCCTGCGTGGGTGGGTGTGAGCTCACCATTCACCTACTAGCCGGTACGGTAAGCGGAGATTTTCACGGCGGACAAGGTTCGGACGCGGGGTCGACGCCGATTCCGGCAAGGTCTGTCAACGGATGAGTAAATCGCTTCGCTGAGTTTGTGCGCCGATGAGGAGGCGCCGGGGGCCTCGAAGCGGTCGGACCGGAATACACCATGGAGCCTCACCGATACCGGCGACGCCGTTGACTTTCCGCAACAAATGCCTGTGAGTGACCCTATGACCTTTCACGCCGCCGTTCCGGGGCCTTTTCCGGCTAGGGGCCCATGGGTATTTTGAACGGCATGTCGCTTCCGGTGGGGCAGCCCGCTTCGGCGCTCGGACGGGAGGGCGCGCTCGTGCGACCCGAGCCGGCGCCTCCCGAACTCGTGGAGGTCCTGCGGTCCGGGCTCCCCGGACTGGCCGAGGAGATCTACACGGCCGTCCGCGCCACCGTCCCCGACTTCGCGGTCGCCGACGGCGGACCGCCCAGCCCGGAACGGGTCGTGCGGGAGGCCATGCGCACCTACGTGGCGCGCTTCGCCGATCCCGCGGAGCCGCTGGACGGGCTGCTGGAGCTGCTGCACTCGTTCGGCCGCAGGGAGGTCACGGGCAACCGGAGCCTGGAGACCCTGCACGCCGCGATCCACATCGCCTTCGACACCTCCTGGCACCGGATCACCGAGGTGTGCGTCCGCAACAAGGTGTCGGGTGCCGACCTGGCCCGCGTCGCCGAATTCCAAATGGCCTTCATGGACCAGATAATCGACCCGATAGTCGAGGCTTATCTGGACCAGGGACTGAAGGCGCCGGTCGACCTCGTCCATTCGCGCAGGCTGCTGATGCGGGGCCTTTCCACGCGCCCGGTCGCCTCCCGCGAGGCGATCGAGCACCTCGCCGCGAAACTCGGCTGGAACGTGCCGGAGACCGCGACGCCGGTCGCGGTCCGCCGCGGCACGCGGTGGCGGCCCGCCGCCGCGCGCCGCGACGTCCTGTCGGCCCTCGGCGGGACCGCGCCCTGGCTGCTCGTGCCCGGCGGGGTGGACGAGGCCCGGCGCGCCCTCCTCGGCGCGGCGCTCGACCGCGGGCCGGCCGTGGTCGGCCTGACCGTGCCGCTCGGCGAGATCCCCGACGCGCTGCGCTGGGCGCGCGGCGTGCTCGCCCTCGCCGAGGACGGCGTGATCGACCCCGCGCCGCTGATCCGCGCCGAGGACCACCTGCTGGACCTGTGGCTGACGTGCGACCCGCCCCTCGTGGAGGAGATCGCGCGGCGCCGGCTCGGCGGCCTGGCCGGCCTGCCCGAGGGCAAGCGGCGCGCGCTCACCGAGACGCTGCGGGTCTGGCTGGAGCAGTGGAGCACGGCGGCGGACGTCGGACGCCGGCTGCACCTGCACCCCCAGACCGTCCGGTACCGGCTCCGCCAGATCAGGAAGGAGATCGGCGGCCGGCTCGACGACCCCGAGACGCGCTTCGTCCTGGAGGCGGTCCTGAAGGCCCGCCGGCGGACGCCGCCGGGCCGCCCTGCCTCCTGAAACCCCGCCTCCTGACACCCACCCCCACGGAGCGTGTGCGATGCCGAGGCCGTTCTCTCCGGGCGGCTTGTCGCCGCAGGAGTCCGCCGAGCTGCGCGAGCTCGTCGCGGCGCTGTCGCCGGACGTCCGGACGACCGTCGTCCCGGGCCTGGTCGACGAGATCGTGGAGAGGATCCGCGCCGCGATCCCCGCCTACGCCCGGCCGCCCGGAAGCGCGTACAACCACGTCATCCGCATGGCCGTCGAACGCAACGTGCTGGGCTTCCTGGACTGGCTGGCCGACCCGGCGCAGCCGCTCGACCGCCGCGACGAGCTGTGCCGCAAGATGGGCGCGTTCGAGGTGATGGAGGGGCGCCCGCTCACGGTGCTCCAGTCGGCCTACCGTGCCGCGATGCAGGTGGCCTGGTCCCGGATCCGGGCGATGCTGGACGACCGGGTCGCGTCCGTCCTGGCGGTCTCGGCCCTCGCCGAGGCCGTGATCGCCTACATGGACGACGCGGCGGCCCTGTCCCGGGAGGGCTACGAGCGGGCCAAGGCGGAAGCGTGCCAGGCGCGCGACGACGCCCGGCTGGTCCTCCTGCGCGCGCTCGCCGGCTCCGCGTCGCCGGTCGAGCCCGACCCGGCCGCCGACTGGCCGCTCCCGGACGAGGTCACGCTCGTCGCCCTGCCCTCCGGGACGCTGCCCGTCTGCCCCCTGCTGGACGCCGACGTCCTGCTCGACCCGGCGGAACCGGCGCCCTACCTCCTCGTCCCCGGCCCGCTCACCGGCGACCGGCGGGCGATGCTCGAAGCGGCGCTGGCCGGGGAGCGCGCCGCGGTGGGCCTGACCGTCCCGCGCGCCCGCGCCGCCGACTCGCTCCGCTGGGCCAGGCGTCTCCTCGACCTGAAGGACGTCCTACACGACGGCACCCTCACCCTGTGCGAGGACCATCTGATGAGCCTGTGGCTGCTGGCCGACGGCGCGCTGATGGAGCAGATCACGCGCCGCGGGCTGGCGCCCCTCGCCCCGCTCAGCGAGCGGCGCAGGCTGCCGCTCGTCGACACGCTCGCCGTCTGGCTGCGGACCCGCGCGCCCGCGACGCGGATCAGCGAGGAGCTCGGTGTGCACGTGCAGACCGTCCGGTACCGGATGCGCGTGCTCGAACACCTTCTCGGCGACGAGCTCGCCGACCCCGGCACCCGGTTCGCCATCGAGGCCGCGCTGCGCACCCGCAGGCTCCGGGCCCGGCGCCTCGACGCGACAACTTGATCAACGATTGACCGCGGACTGCCTTTCTCCGGCCGGACGGCCGGGAAACCTGCCCAGTGCGCGCCCGCCGGGGGCGGCCTCCCGACGGCGCTCCGCCGCCGAGATCTCCGACGACGGGAAGGAAGCGGGGTGGAGACGACAGCGGTGCTCGACCGGTGGCAGTTCGCGGTCACCATCGTGTACCACTTCCTGTTCGTGCCGCTCACCATCGGCCTGGCCTGGTTCGTCGCGGGCATGCAGACCGCCTGGTACCGCACCGGCCGGGAGCACCACCTGCGGATGACGCGGTTCTTCGGGAAGCTCTTCCTGATCAACTTCGCGCTGGGGGTCGTCACCGGGATCGTGCAGGAGTTCCAGTTCGGCATGAACTGGTCGGTCTACTCCAGGTTCGTCGGATCGGTGTTCGGGGCGCCGCTGGCGATCGAGGGCCTGGTGGCGTTCTTCCTGGAGTCCACCTTCATCGGGCTGTGGCTGTTCGGCTGGAACCGGCTGTCCCCGCGCGTCCACCTCGCGATGATCTGGCTCGTGGTGGCGGGCACGTCGTCGTCCGCCTACTTCATCCTGGCGGCGAACAGCTGGATGCAGCACCCGGTCGGCTACGCGATGAAGGGCGGGCGCGCCGAGATGACGTCGCTCGGCGACGTCCTCCTCCAGCCGCTGCAGATCACCCACTTCTTCCACACGATCGCCGCCTCGCTGGTGACGGCCGGGCTCCTGGTCGTCGCCGTGGCCGCGTACCGGCTCCGCAAGGCCCGGCGGGAGGACGCCGGGCCGGACGACCCGGACGTGACGCTGTTCCGGGCCGCCGCGCACGGGGCGCTCTGGGTGACGGCGGTGGCGTCCGTCGTGGTGATCGGCGTGGGGCACTTCCAGGCGCAGCTCCTGGTCAGGTACCAGCCGATGAAGATGGCCGCGGCCGAGGCCCTGTACGAGACGCAGGCGCCGGCGCCGCTGTCCCTGCTGGCGATCGGGCCCTGGGAGAAGCACCCCGATCGCACCAACGTCGACATCGTCATCCCGCACGGCCTGTCGGTGCTGTCCACCAACGACTGGAACGGGGAGATCCGCGGGATCAACGACATCCAGCGCGAGTACGAGCGGCGGTACGGCCCCGGCGACTACACGCCGGTCATCGGCAGCGTCTACTGGTCGTGGCGGGTGATGCTCACCGTCGGGTTCCTCGTGCTGCTGTACAGCGCCGCGTGGCTGTGGACCATCCATCGGCGCGGGTGGGCGTCGCCCCGCTGGTTCGCGTGGACGGCCTACGCGTTCCTCGCGCTGCCGTTCCTCGCCAACACGGCCGGCTGGCTGGTCACCGAGATGGGACGCCAGCCGTGGATCGTCCACGGGCTGCTGAGGACGCACGACGCGATCTCCCCGACGGTCGGCACCGGCCACGTCATCGCCACGCTGGCCGGCTTCGCCGCCCTCTACGGGGTGCTCGCCGCGATCATGGGCTGGCTGATGGTCCGGGCGGTCCGCGCCGGCCCGGAACGCCCCGCCCCGGAGGTGACCCGCGAGGACGCGCTCCCGCCCATGCTCCACTGACCTGCCATCCGGAAGGTGCACTCACCATGGAGACCGCAGGGCATCTCGATCTCCAGACGCTGTGGTTCGTGCTGATCGCGGTGCTCTGGATGGGGTTCTTCCTGCTGGACGGCTTCGACTTCGGCGTCGGGATGCTCTACCCGTTCCTCGGCCGCGACGACCCGGAGCGGCACGCGCTGCTCGCCACGATCCTGCCCGTGTGGGACAGCTACGAGGTGTGGATCATCGTGGCGGGCGGCGCGACCTTCGCGGCGTTCCCCGGCTGGTACGCGAGCATGTTCTCCGGCTTCTACCTGGTGTTCTTCGGGATCCTCGTCGCGCTCATCGTGCGCGGCGTCGCGATCGAGTACCGCAACAAGCACGACGCGCCGTCCTGGCGCCGGCGCTGGGACGTCGCGATGCCGGTCTCCAGCCTGGCCATCCCGTTCCTGCTCGGCGTCGTGTTCGCCTCGATCACGCGCGGCGTGCCGATGGACCCGCGCGGCGAGGTCACCGGCGGGCAGGGCGTGCTGTTCGGCGGCTACTCGGTGCTGGCCGGGTGCGCGCTCGTGGCGGCGTTCGCGCTGCACGGCGCGCTGTTCCTCGCCGTCCGCACCCACGGCGGCCTCGAGGAGCGGGCGCGCGGCTTCGCGCTGGCGCTCTACCCGGTCGCGGCGGTGCTGCTGATCGGGTTCACGGTGTGGACGGCGGTGCAGGCGTCGTCGTCGGCGCCCTATCCCGTACCGGTCTACGCGCTGCTCGGGCTGGGCCTGGTCGCGGCCGCCGCGTCCGGGCCGCTGGCCCTGGTGAGGCGTCCGCTGGCCGCGTTCGCCGGGACGTCCGCCGCGACCGTGCTGCTGGTCGCCGCCCTGTTCGCCCGGCTGTACCCGCGGGTCATGGTGTCGTCCACGGCCGGTTCGCCCAGCCTGACGATCTACGGCACCGCGTCCAACCACTACTCGCTGGTGGCGATGACGATCATCGCCGGCGTCTTCGTGCCCGTCGTGCTCGTCTACCAGGTCTGGGCGCTGTGGGTCTTCCGGGCGCGGCTCTCGCGGGAGGACTTCGCGCGCCCGCCGACCCCGCTGCACATGATCACGCGGGGGGCGAAGGGGCCCGGGTCGTCGTCGGGGGGCGCGCCCGCCGAGGGCGGGGAGTAGGGCGCGGATGCGGGCGCTGGATCCCTGGCTGCCCCGGGACGTCCCCGGCGTCCGCCGGTTCCTGGCGGCGGCGGGGGCGGCCGCCGCGTGCTCGGCGGCGCTCACCGTCGCGCAGGCCGCGCTGTTCTCCCACCTCGTCGTCGCCGGTTTCCTCGGGGGCCGCGACGCCCGGGACGTCCTGCCCGCCCTGCTCGGCTTCGCGGGGGTGGGCGCGGCGCGCGCCGCTCTCGGCTGGGCGGCGGAGACCGGCGCCCGCACGGCCGCGTCCCGGATGGTCGGCGAGCTGCGCGGGCGGGTGCTGCGCCGGATCGTCCGGGCGCGCCCGGGGAGCGTGCCGTCCGGCGAGGCGGTGACCGTCACCACGGACGGCGTCGAGGCGCTGGAGGTCTACGTCGCCCGGGTCCTGCCGTCGCTGGCGACCGCCGCGCTCGCGCCGCCCGCGATCCTCGCGTGGGCCGCCTTCCGGGACGCCCCGTCGGCGCTGGTCATGGCCGCCACGCTGCCCCTCGTGCCGCTGTTCGGGGCGTTGATCGGCGCGTCGACCAGGGCGCGGACCCGAGAGCGGTGGCGGGCCCTCGCCCTGATGAGCGGGCACTTCCTGGACGTGGTGAGCGGGCTGACGACCCTGCGCGCGCACCGCCGGGGCCGTGCCCAGGCGACCGCGATCGCCGCTACCGGCGACCGCTACCGGCGGGAGACGATGCGCGTCCTGCGCACGGCCTTCCTGTCGGCGTTCGTCCTGGAGCTGGCCGCCACCCTCGGCACGGCGCTGGTCGCGGTCGGCGTCGGCCTCCGGCTGACGACCGGCGGCATCGGCCTGGAGGCGGGCCTCGCCGTCCTCGTCCTCGCGCCGGAGCTGTACGGGCCGCTGCGCGCCCTCGCGGCCGACTTCCACGCCGGCGCGGACGGCCTGACCGCGTCGCGGCGGCTGTCCGCGCTGCTCGTGCTGCCTCCCGCCGTGCCGCCCCCGGCGCGCCCTCGCCCGGCCGTGTTCGGGACCGTCCGGCTGGAGGACGTCACCGCCGCGTACGACGGCCCGCCCGTGCTGTCCGGGCTCTCGCTGGAGATCCGCCCCGGCGGGTTCACCGCGCTCGTCGGGGACAGCGGCGCGGGCAAGAGCACCCTGCTCGCGCTGCTCATGCGCTTCGTCGAGCCGGCGTCCGGGCTCATCACCGTGGACGGCGCTGACCTCGCCGGTTTCGACCCGGACGAATGGCGGCGCCTGATCGCCTGGCTTCCGCAGCGCCCGCGCCTGCGCCCCGGGCCGGTGCTGGAGGCGATCGCCCCGGCCGGGCCCGGCGGGATGAGCCCGGTCGCCGCGGCCGACCTCGCCGGAGCCGGGTCGCTGGTGCACCGCACGGTGGGCGAAGCGGGAGACGGGCTCTCCGCCGGAGAGGTGCGGCGCGTCGCCCTGGCGCGGGCACTGGCCCGTCCCGCGCCGCTCCTCCTGCTGGACGAGCCCACCGCCCACCTCGACCGGGCCACCGCCCGGCAGGTGACCGACGCCGTACTGGCCCTGAGCGGCCGGACGGTCGTGGTCGCCACCCACGACCCGCGGCTCGCCGCAAGCGCCGACCACGTGATCGACCTGCCCGTCTCCCGCGCGGAGGCCCTCACATGAGCCGGGGGCCGTTGGCGGAGTCGGTGGCGGCCGCGCGTCCGGTCGCGCACCGGTTCGCCGGGGCCGCGCTGTGCGGCGCCCTCGCCTTCGGGTCGGGCGTCGCCCTGATGGCGACCTCCGGTTACCTCATCTCCCGGGCCGCGCTCCGCCCGCAGGTCGTCGCGCTGGCCGTGGCGATCACGGCGGTGCGCGCGTTCAGCCTGGCGCGGGCCGCGTTCCGGTACGCCGAGCGCCTGGTCTCGCACGACGCGTCCCTGCGGCTGCTGCGGGAGCTGCGGGTGCGGTGGTTCCGGCGGCTGGAGCCGCTCGTCCCCGGCGGTCTGCCGGGCGCCCGGTCGGGCGACCTGCTCAGCGGGTTCGTCGCCGACGTCGAAGCCGTCCAGCATCTGTACCTGCGCGGGTTCGCCCCGCCGCTCGTCGCGCTGACCGTCGGCGCCGGGACGGTCGCCGCCCTCGCGTGGCTGCTTCCCGCCGCCGGGTTCTGGCTCGCGCTGGGGCTGCTCCCGGCCGCGCTCGTCCTGCCCGCCGCGGCCGCCGCGCTCATGCGCACCGCCGCGTCCCGGCGGACCGAGGCGCGGGCGGTGCGCGCCGCCGAGACCGTGGAGCTGCTGCACGGCGCCCCCGACCTGGTCGCCTTCGGGCGGGTGGACGAGCAGCTCGGCCGGATCGGCGCCGCCGACGCCGCCCTGGCCGGGATCGCGCGCCGCGACGCCCGCACCGCGGGCTTCACCTCGGCGTCGGTCACCCTGCTCACCGCCGCGGCGACGCTCGCCGTCCTCGTCGTGGGGCTGAACGCCGCCCATCGGGGCGCGCTGCCCGGAGTCCTGCTCGCCGCCCTCGCGCTGGCGGCCGCGGCGGCGTTCGAGGCCGTCCGGCCGCTGCCGGAGGCGGCCCGCGACCTGCTCACCGCGCACAGCGCCGCCGCCCGGCTGGACGCGCTGACCGCCTGTCCGGCGCCCGCCGCCGACCCGCCCCGCCCGCTTCCGGCGCCGCGCGGAGACCTGCTCCGGATGCGCGGCGTGCGCGCCCGCCACGCCGGGTCGCCCTGGGTGCTGGACGGCGTCGAACTCGATCTGCGCCCCGGCGAGCGGGTCGCGCTGCTCGGTCCGAGCGGCGCGGGCAAGAGCACGCTCGCGCACCTGCTCGTCCGGTTCCGCGACCCCGACGAGGGCGCCGTCACCCTCGACGGCCACGACCTGCGCGACTACGCGCAGGACGACGTCCGGCGCGCGGTCTGCCTGGTCGACCAGCACGCCCACCTGTTCGGCACCACGATCCGCGCCAACGTCGCGCTCGCCCGGCCGGACGCCGCCGAACCCGAGATCGTCGACGCGCTGCGCCGCGCCCGCGTCTGGGACTGGGTCTCCGGCCTCCCCGGCGGCCTGGACGCCCACGTGGGCGAGCACGGCGCCCGCGTCTCCGGCGGCCAGCGCCAGCGGATCGCGCTGGCCCGCGCCTTCCTGTCCGGCGCGCGGCTGCTGGTCCTGGACGAGCCGACCGCCCACCTCGACCCCGCGACCGCCCGCGACCTGCTCACCGACGTTCTGCGTGACACGTCCGGGACGGGGATCCTGCTCATCACCCACACACCGCCGCCGCCCGGAACCGCGGACCGGGTCCTGCACCTGCGGTCGGGCCGCCTCCAGGAGGCGGGCGCCGGAGGAGAAGACCCGTAGTCAGGGTGCGGCGCCGGGGTCGCGCCGCCGGGCGTCGCTCAGCACCTCGTCCAGGTCGCCGAGGCGGTCCATCTGCTTGACGGCGCGGGCGGTGCGGTGGTTGTGGGCCAGCCGCTCGCGGTGGCGGTGGACGAACTCCCAGTACCCGGCGGTGTAGGGGCAGGCACGCTCCCCCGTGCGTTCGGTGGGCCGGTACACGCAGGGGCCGCACAGGTCGCTCATGGTGTTGATGTAGGCGCCGCCCGAGGTGTACGGCTTTGTGGTGATCCGGCCGCCGTCGGCGTACTGCGACATGCCGATCACGTTGGTCAGCATCACCCAGTCGTAGCCGTCCACGAAGCAGCGGTGGAACCAGTCCGTCACCGCCGCCGGGTCCCAGCCGCGCTGGAGGGCGTGGTTGCCCAGGATCATCAGCCGGGGGATGTGGTGCACCCAGCCCCGGTCACGGACCTGCGCCAGGGTCGTCGAGAGGCAGCGGGCCCGGACGGCGCCGGCGTCCAGTTCGGCGAACCAGCCCGGCAGCGGCGCGTCGTGGCCCAGGGCGTTGGACTCGCGGTAGCGGGGGCCGAAGTGCCAGTAGAGGTTCCACATGTACTCGCGCCACCCGGCGACCTGCCGGACATAGCCCTCGACGGAGTTGAGCGGCGCGTCGCCCGCGCGGAAGGCGGCCTCGGCGGCCTCGACGCACTCGGCCGGGTCGAGCAGCCCGAGGTTGAGCGACGCGGACAGCAGGCTGTGGCTCATGGCCCAGTCCTCGGCCAGCACCGCGTCCTCCCACAGGCCGAAAGTGGGAAGGCGCTTCTCCACGAAGGCGCGGAGGGCGCGCCGGGCCTCGGCGCGGGCGGCCGGGAAGAGCCTCGGGCCGTCCCGGCCGACGAACGAGACGTCCCCGCTCCGCTCCCAGCGGTCCAGGTCGGCCCTGACCCGCTCGTCGATCTCGTCTTCGCGCGGGCGGTAGGGGGCGGGCACCGGCAGCCTCGCCTCGCCCTTGGGCGGGGGTTCGCGGTTCTCCCTGTCCAGGTTCCATTTCCCGCCGACGGGCTGGTCGCCGTCCATCAGCAGGTCGTGGTCCTGGCGCACCTGCCGGTAGAAGCCCTCCATCCGCAGCCGCCCGCCGGCGGACTCCGCCCACCGGCCGAACGCGTCCGGCTGAACGAGGAAACCGCGCGGCGGAAGGACCTCCACCTGCCGGAGGCCCCGCACGAAGGCGAGGGCCGCGTGGGACGTGGGGTGGTGGACGGTCACCGGGGCGCCGCCCACGGCTCGTTCCAAGCCGTCGCGGTACGTCTCCGCCTGGACGTAGCGGACGCGGTCCCCGAGTTCGGCCGCGCGGTGCCGCATCGCGGACAGGACCAGGTGCGCCTTGGCGCGGTGGAAGCGGCGCCGCCGGAGGACCGCCCGCGACTCGATCATGACGATCTCGGCGTCCGGCCGCAGGAAGTGCGGGCCCAGCTGGTCACCGAACAGCCAGTGGAAGCGGGCGGCCGAGCGGTCCTTCGAGCGGTCGTGGGCCACGCGGATCCTCCCCCTGGACGCCCGGACTCCCGCTCAGTGTGGTGCACGGCCCGTCGCGGACGAAGGCGGCGCGCGACGCCGTCCGTTACGGGCGGACTCACGAAGGTCCGGCGACCTGCGGACTTTCGTCCCTAATCGGACGCAGGCCCGCTGTACAGGCTGTCTACATGAAGCCGGACGAGACAATCGCCAGCGAGACCCTGCGTCGGCTCTGCTCCGAAGGGCCGGTGACCTCGGTCTACTTCAACCTGACCGCGCCTCCCGGGGAGGAGGACGCCGCGCTGCGCTGGGAACGCCTGGCCAGACGGCTCCGCGCGCAGGGGGCCGACGGCGCCGTCGTGGAAGCGCTGGGCCGGCTGGTCGCGAGGGCGGAGCCGGGGTCCGGAACGCTCGCCGCGTTCGCCTCCGACGGCGACCCGGAGCCCGTCGGGGTCGAGATGGCGGACGCGCGGCAGCCCGATCTCGCCGTCCGCGGGCCCCTGCCGCGGCTCCTACCAATGCTGGCGTGGCTCCAGGAGCGTCCGCCGTACGTGCTCACCCTCGTCGACCGCAAGGGCGCCGACATCGAGACGTGCCGGGGCGGGACGAGGACCGCGACCACGAGGACGATCGACGGCCCCGACGACGAGATCGTGCGCAACGCGCCGGGCGGCTGGTCCCAGTCGCGCCACCAGCACCGCGCCGAGGACTCCTGGGAGCACAACGCGACCAGGGTGGCGCACGCGCTCGCGGACGACCTCGCCGAGACCGGCGCCCACGTGCTGCTCGTCGGCGGCGACGTGCGCGCCGTCCAGTACCTCACCAAGCACCTTCCCGAGGGCGTCCGCCATGAGGTGTCCGTCGGCCACGTCTCCGGAGGGCGGAACCGGGACGGCGCGCGGCGGCGCCGCCAGACGCAGGTCCGGGACCACGTGACCCGGTGGGCGGACGACGAGACCCGCGGGCTGCTCGAACGGCTGGACGAGGCGCGGGGCCCGTCCGGCCTCGCGGTGGAGGGCGCGGCCGCCACCCTGCGGGCGCTGGCCCGCGGCCGGGTCGGCACGCTGCTGGTCGCCGACGACCCCGCCGACCGGCGGACGGCCTGGTTCGGCCCCGCGCCGACGCAGGTGTCCGACCGGCGGGCGACCTTCGCCGAGTCGGGCGGAGGGCCGGTGGAGCACGGCCGGCTGGTGGACGTCGCCGTCCGCGCCGCGGTGCTCACCGGAGCCGAGGTGCGCGTCCTCGAACCCGGGGCGCCGGACCTTCCCGCGCAGGGCATCGGCGCCCTGTGCCGCTATGCCTGAACTGCCGGGACCTCCGAGGCTCCGCGGCCAGGGTGAGGGGACGGATGTGCCATGCGCGTCAACGACGAGGTGGGAGCCCTCCTGGACGAGTACGCCGACCTGCTGGCGATCACCGGCGGGGAGGCGTTCAAGGTGCGCGTCTACCAGAAGGCGGCCCGGTCGGTGGCGGGCGACCCCGCGGACCTCGCGCGCCTGGACGACGCGGGCCTGCGGGGCATCCCGAACGTGGGGAGATCGATCGCGACGAAGATCGAGGAGTACCTGTCCACCGGGAGCATCCACGAGCTGGAGGAGCTGCGGGCGCGGATCCCGGCGGGCGTCCGGCAGCTGACGCTGGTACCGACGCTCGGCCCGAAGAAGGCGATGGTCCTCTACCACGAGCGCGGCATCGACTCGGTGGAGGCGCTGGCACGGGCCCTCGACACCGGGCGCCTGCACGGCCTGGCCGGCTTCGGAGCCAGGACCGAGGAGAACCTGCGGCACGGGATCGAGATCCTGGACAAGGCGGGGCAGCGGGTGCCGCTCGGGACGGCGATGGAGCTGGCCGAGACCATCGTCGCCGGCCTGGCGGCGGTCGCCGGCTGCGAGAGCTGCGCGTTCGCCGGGTCCCTGCGGCGCATGAAGGACACGGTCGGGGACATCGACGTGCTCGCCACGTCCGACCGCCCGGCGGAGCTGATGCGGTCCTTCACGGCGCTGCCGCTGGTCGAGCAGGTCATCGCGGCCGGGGACACCAAGACCTCCATCAGGACCGGCTCCGGCCTCCAGGTGGACCTGCGGGTGGTGCCGCCCGAGGACTGGGGCGCGGCCCTGCAGTACTTCACCGGGTCCCGGGCGCACAACATCCGCACCCGGGAGATCGCCGTCCACGCCGGGCTCAAGCTGTCGGAGTACGGGCTGTTCGACGTCGAGAGCGGAGCCAAGATCGTGTCAGCGGCGGAGGAGGAGGTGTACGCCAGGCTCGGCCTGCCGTGGATCCCGCCGCCGCTGCGCGAGGACGGCGGGGAGATCGAGGCGGCGCTGCGCGGGGAACTGCCCGACCTGGTCGCCGAGACCGACGTCCGCGGAGACCTGCACACCCACACCGACCTGTCCGACGGGCTGGCCGGCCTGCCGGACATGGTCGCCGCCGCCGCGGCGCGCGGGTACTCCTACTACGCCGTCACCGACCACGCGCCGGGCCTGGCCATGCAGCGGATGACCGACGAGAAGACGCTGGCGCAGCGCGAGGAGGTCCGCGCGCTGGACGGCCGGTGCGGCGGCATGCGGGTGCTGCACGGCACCGAGCTCAACATCGACCCCGACGGCGGCGTCGACTGGCCCGCCGACTTCCTCGCCGGGTTCGACGTGTGCGTCGCCTCGGTCCACTCCCACTTCGACCAGCCGAGCGAGCGGATGACGCGGCGGCTGGTGCGCGCCTGCGAGAACCCCTTCGTCGACGTCCTCGGCCATCCCACCGCCCGGCAGATCGGCCGGCGCCCGCCGGTGGAGGCCGACTGGGACGAGGTGTTCGCCGCGTGCGCGCGCACCGGCACCGTCCTGGAGATCGACTCGTCTCCCGACCGGCTCGACCTGCCCGCCGAGCACGTCCGCCGCGCCCGCCGCCACGGCGTCAGGTTCGCCGTCGACACCGACGCCCACGCCGTCCCCCACCTGGCGCACCTGCGCTACGGCATCGGCACGGCGCAGCGCGGCTGGCTCACCGCGGGCGAGGTCGTCAACACCTGGCCCGCGGCCGAGCTGATCGCCTTCCTGCGGGCGCACCGCCCGCCCTCGTAGCCGCCGGACCTGCGGAAACACGTCCCACCTGGGGACCTTCGTCCCTGCCGCGGCGCGCTCGGGCGGCGGCACGCTGGAATGGTCCGTGTTCGCCGAGACCGCTCTGGAGCCGTTGCGATGACGTTCACAGGGATACAGGGGCTGGATCGGAGCATCGACACCACCAACCGGTGGATCGCCGATGTGGCCGAAGCGTTCGGTACCGAGGACCGCCGGTTCGCCTACCGGGCGCTCCGCGCCTGGATGCACACGCTGCGCGACCGGCTGACGGTCGAGTCGGCGGCGCATCTGGCCGCCCAGCTGCCGGAACTGCTGCGCGGGGTGTACTACGACGGGTGGAGCCCAGGCCACGTGCCCCGCAAGTACGACCTGCGCGAGGTCACCGTCCACTACGCCGAGCAGGCGCGCATCGGACGCGACGACGTGCCCAAGACGGCGGCGGTCGTCACCGAGGTCGTGTCCTCCAAGATGGCGCCGGGAGGCGTCGAGCAGGCGCTGTGGAAGCTGCCCGAGGAACTCCGCAGGCTGTTCCAGCCGGGCGGCGAGCCCGAGGAGCGCGCCGCGGCACGTTCCGGGGCCCGCGCGTCGGCGCCCAGGGCGGTCATGTGAGGCCGGTCAGCGCAGGGAGGCGAGGAACCAGTCCGTGGCGTGCGCGGTCACTGCCTGGAGGGCGCCCGGCTCCTCGAACAGGTGGGTGGCGCCCGGCACGACCGCCAGCCGGTTCTGGCAGCGCATGCGCCGCTGCGCCCGCTGGTTGAGGCCGAGCACCTGCCGGTCCTCACCGCCCACGATCAGCAGCGTGGGGGCGCGGACGTCACGGAGGCGGCGTTCGGCCAGGTCCGGGCGCCCGCCGCGGGAGACGACGGCGAAGACGTCGGCGCCGGGCTCGGCGGCGGCCCACAGCGCCGCCGCCGCGCCGGTGCTCGCGCCGAAGTAGCCGACGCGGGCGCCGGCGGTCTCCGGCCGGTCGCGGAGCCAGCCGGTGGCGGCGACGAGCCGGGCGGCGAGCATGCCGATGTCGAAGACGTTGCCGCGGTCGAGCTCCTCCCCGCCGGTCAGCAGATCGAACAGCAGCGTGCCGAGGCCCGCCCGGTTGAGCCCGGAGGCGACCAGCCGGTTCCGCGGACTGTGCCTGCTGCTCCCGCTGCCGTGCGCGAACGCCACGACGCCCCCGGCCCCCTCGGGGACGGTGAGATGCCCGGTGAGCTCCACGAACCCGCCGTCGATCCACACCTCCTCGTCGACGGCCGGCGGATCGTCCGCATCAGGATCGGATGCCCGGGACGAGCCGGTACCTCCACCGGGCGCGGCGCCGCCGCCGGGGTTGGTCGCCCCGCCCGGATGGACGGCCCCGCCAGCGTCGGCGGCTCCGCCCGAGCCGCCCGCTCCGTACGGGCTGACCCAGCCGAGCTCCGAGGCCGCCCCGGGGTTGGTGGCTCCGCCGGGGTGGGAGGCGCCGGAGGGGTTCGCGGTTCCGGGAGGCTCGGCGTTTCCGGCCGGGTCGGAGTCGTTCCGGGCGTTGGGCGGCGGCGTCGCGGCGCGTTCCAGGAGCTCGACCACCTCGCCGTCGGACGTCTGGCCGAACTCGCGGTACCACTGGCCGACGGCGTGGAAGAGGTCCGGCTCCAGGAGGCACACCACGTCGTCGGCGACCCGGCGCAGACCGGCGAGGGTGTCGGGCGAGCCGACGGGGACCGCCAGGACCACGCGGCGGGCGCCCTGGGCGCGGGCGACCTGGCAGGCGGCGCGCGCGGTGGCGCCGGTGGCGACGCCGTCGTCCACGACGACGGCCGTGCGGCCGCTCACCTCGGCACGGGGGCGGCCGCGGCGGAAGCGTTCGACGCGGACGTCCAGTTCGGCCTGCTCGCGCCGTCGCGCGTCGGCCAGGTCGGCCTCGCCGAGGCCCGTGAGACGGACGATCTCGTCGTTGACGATCAGAACGCCGCCCTCGCCGATGGCGCCCATGGCCAGCTCGGGCTGGAACGGCACGCCCAGCTTGCGGACGACGATCACGTCCAGCGGCGCGCGCAGCCCCCGCGCGACCTCGAACGCGACGGGCACCCCGCCGCGCGGCAGCCCCAGCACGACGGCGTCCGAGTCGCGCAGATCGTCCAGCCGCTCGGCCAGGCGCCGTCCGGCGTCGGCGCGGTCGTCGAAGTCCAGCATCGTCACCTCCCGGGTTCGGGTGCGGGCACCACCGCCACCGGGCAGCGGGCCTCGTGGAGCGCGACCTGGGGCACCGGTCCCAGGAGCATCGGGGGCGGCGAGCCGATCCCCCTGACGCCGACGACCAGCATGGCGGCGCCGTGGGAGGCGCTGACCAGGGCCCGCCGCGGGGAGTCCAGGACGAACCTGGTCTCGATCAGCACCTCGGGATGCCCGGTCCGCCACGGCGCGACGGCCCGCTCGAAGCGCGTGATCGCCTCGTGCCTGATCGCCTGCGGATCGATGAAGGGCACCCGGTCGGGTCCGGGCAGGGTGGCCGGGTCCCACCAGGAGCAGACCGCCGTCACCGGGTCGTGGTGCAGCGCGGCCTCCTCGACGGCGAAGCCGAGCGCAGCGTCGCCGGCCGGCGAACCGTCCACGCCTGCCACGATCCGCCCGCCGTCCAGCCGCGCGGGCGAACGCACGACGACGACCGGGCAGGACGCCTGGGCCGCCACCTGGACCGCTGTGGAGCCCACCGGGAGCCCCTGGAACCCGCCGTGGCCGCGCGAGCCGACCACGACCATGACGGCGCCGCGGGACGCCCTCAGCAGCGCGCCCGCGGCCGACCCCTGCTCCAGGCACCAGCGGACCTCCAGGTCACCGGCGAGGGCGCGGGCCTTGCGCACGCCCTCGTCGGCCACGATCGCGCCCTCGCTCCGGACGACCTCCAGGGTCTCCTCGTCCGCCGGACGCATCGGGTAGGGCCAGTGCCACACGTGGCAGACGGTGAGGGCGAGGCCGCGGAGCCGGGCCTCTCCCGCCGCCCACCGGAGCGCCTGCTCCGCGGCGGGCGACCCGTCGTAGCCGATCAGGATGGAGCGCATCCGGTTGTGGTCCTCCATCGGCCGTCTCCCTCCTCTACCGCGGGGTGTTTCCATCCTCACCGAACGGAAACGCCCAGGTAGAGGCGGTTTCGGAGGTCGCGATGGCGGCGCGCTGGGAGTTCTGGATCGATCGCGGCGGCACGTTCACCGACGTGGTCGCCCGGCGGCCGGACGGCGCGCTCGTCACCCACAAGCTCCTCTCCGAGGACAGGGACCGCTACCAGGACGCCGCCGTCGCCGGGATCAGGCACCTCCTCGGGGTCGCGCCCGGCGCGCGCGTCCCGGCGGAGCTGATCGCGGGCGTGCGGCTCGGCACGACGGTGGCGACGAACGCCCTGCTCGAACGGACGGGCGAGCCGACCGTCCTGGTCATCACCGAGGGCTTCCGCGACGCGCTGCGGATCGCCTACCAGAACCGGCCGCGCATCTTCGCCCGGGAGATCGTGCTGCCCGAGCTCCTCTACGCGCGGGTGATCGAGGCGAGGGAGCGGATCGACGCGCACGGGCGGGTCCTGGTGCCGCTGGACGAGGCCGCGGTCGAGCGCGAGCTGCGCGCCGCCTACGACGACGGGTTCCGTTCGGTGGCGATCGTGTCGATGCACGCCTACCGGCAGCCCCTCCACGAGATCGCCATCGGGCTGATCGCGCGCCGGATCGGCTTCCCCCAGGTCTCGGAGTCGCACGCGACGAGCCCGCTGATGAAGCTGGTCTCGCGCGGCGACACCACCGTCGTCGACGCCTACCTCTCGCCCATCCTGCGCCGGTACGTGGACCAGGTGTCCGCGGAGCTGGAGGGCGCACCGATCATGTTCATGCGGTCCAGCGGCGGGCTCACGGAGGCGCACGCGTTCCGCGGCAAGGACTCGATCCTGTCGGGTCCGGCGGGCGGCATCGTCGGCATGGCGCGCACGTCGGCCGCGGCGGGCTTCCACCGCGTCATCGGCTTCGACATGGGCGGCACGTCCACCGACGTCTCGCACTACGCGGGCGAGTTCGAGCGCCGGTACGAGACGCAGGTGGCGGGGGTGCGGATGCGGGCGCCGATGCTGAGCATCCACACGGTCGCGGCCGGCGGCGGCTCGGTGCTGCGCTTCGACGGCGGCCGGTACCGGGTGGGCCCCGACTCCGCAGGCGCCGACCCCGGGCCCGCCTGCTACCGGCGCGGCGGCCCGCTCACCGTCACCGACGCCAACGTGATGCTGGGACGGATCCGGCCCGAGCACTTCCCGCACGTCTTCGGCCCGGACGGCGACCGGCCCCTCGACGCCGGGATCGTGCGGGACCGCTTCGCCGCCCTGGCCGGCGGGATCGGCGACGGCCGCCCGCCCGAGGACGTCGCCGCCGGGTTCCTGCGCATCGCGGTCGCGAACATGGCCAACGCCATCAAGAAGATCTCCGTCCAGCGCGGCTACGACGTCACCGGGTACGTGCTGGCCACCTTCGGCGGGGCGGGCGGCCAGCACGCCTGCGCGGTCGCCGACGCCCTCGGCATGCGCCGGGTGCTCGTCCATCCGCTGGCGGGGGTGCTGTCGGCGTACGGGATGGGCCTGGCGGACGTCACGGCCATGCGGGAGCACGCGGTGGAGGAGCCGCTGGGCGAGGACCTGCTGCCCGAACTGGACACGATCCTCGGGAGCCTGGAGCGTGACGCGCGCGATGAGCTGCGGGGCGAAGGGACGGACGCCGGGCACGTGGCCCACCGCGCCCACCTGCGCTACGCGGGCACCGACACCGCCCTGCCGGTGCGGGCCGGGACGGTGGAGGCGATGGTCGCCGAGTTCGAGGAGGTCTACCGGCGCCGCTTCTCCTTCCTCATGCGCGACAAGCCGATCGTCGTGGAGGCGGTGTCGGTCGAGGCGGTGAGCGGCGGCGACCGGGCGGCCGAGACGCCGGTCGCCGGGGCCGGCGAAGGTCCGGCCGAGGCGGAGCGCGTCCCGATGCACGTCGACGGCGCGTGGCGCGACGTCGACCTGTACCGGCGGGAGCGGCTGCGGCCCGGCGACGCGGTCCGGGGCCCGGCGATCATCGTGGAGGCCAACGCCACGACGGTCGTCGACCCGGGGTGGCGGGCCGCGGTGAACGACCTCGGGCACCTGCTCCTGGACCGGGTGGCGGCCCGGCCCGGCGGGCGCGCCGTCGGCACCGGGGCCGACCCCGTCATGCTGGAGATCTTCAACAGCCTGTTCATGTCGATCGCGGAGCA
Source organism: Actinomadura sp. NPDC048032 (assembly GCF_040653175.1). Classification (NCBI taxonomy): domain Bacteria; kingdom Bacillati; phylum Actinomycetota; class Actinomycetes; order Streptosporangiales; family Thermomonosporaceae; genus Actinomadura; species Actinomadura sp. NPDC048032. The sequence continues at coordinate 4,429 of NZ_JBEZJP010000091.1, read as the reverse complement.
GATGGGCGTCCGGCTGCGCGCCACCGCGCACTCGGTCAACATCAAGGAGCGGCTGGACTTCTCCTGCGCGGTCTTCGACGCGGGCGGGGGGCTCATCGCCAACGCGCCGCACATCCCCGTCCACCTCGGCTCGATGGGGGCGTCCATCAGGGAGCTCGTCGAGCGCCGCCGCGCCGCCGGGGGCATGCGTCCGGGCGAGGTCTACGTGCTCAACGACCCCTACCACGGCGGCACCCACCTGCCGGACGTCACCGTCGTCACGCCGGTCTTCCTCGGGGACGTCGAGTCCGGGGCGGCCGCGGACGAGGCCGCCGAGATCTCCTTCTTCGTCGCGTCCCGGGGCCACCACGCCGAGATCGGCGGCATCACGCCGGGATCGATGCCGGCCTTCAGCACGCGGGTGGAGGAGGAGGGCGTCCTGATCGACAACTGGCTGCTGGTCGAGGGCGGCCGGCTGCGGGAGGACGCGACGGTCGGGCTGCTGACCTCGGCGCCCCACCCGTCCCGCAACCCGCTCGACAACCTCGCCGACCTGCGCGCCCAGATCGCCGCCAACGAGAAGGGCGTCGGCGAGCTGCGCGACATGGTCCGCCACTTCGGCCTGGACGTCGTGCACGCCTACATGCGCCACGTCCAGGACAACGCGGAGGAGGCGGTCCGGCAGGTGATCACCGCGCTGCGGGACGGCTCGTGCGCCTACGAGCTGGACGACGGCGCGGTGATCGAGGTCGCGGTCCGGGTCGACCGCGGCGCCCGGACGGCGGAGATCGACTTCACCGGCACCTCGCCCCAGTCGGCGGGGAACGCCAACGCGCCCTCGTCGGTGGCGATGGCCGCGGTGCTGTACGTGTTCCGCACGCTGGTGGCCGAGGACATCCCGCTGAACGCGGGGTGCCTCACGCCGCTGCGCGTCACGATCCCGCCGGGCTCGATGCTCGCGCCGCGGTATCCGGCGGCCGTGGCGGCGGGCAACGTCGAGACCTCCCAGGCCGTGACCGGCGCCCTGTACGCCGCGCTGGGGGTGATGGCCGAGGGCTCCGGCACGATGAACAACGTCACCTTCGGCAACGCGCGCCACCAGTACTACGAGACGGTGGCCGGCGGGTCCGGCGCCGGCGACGGCTTCGACGGCGCCGACGTCGTCCAGACCCACATGACCAACTCCCGGCTCACCGACCCCGAGGTGCTGGAGTGGCGCTACCCCGTCCTGCTGGAGGGCTTCGGGATCCGGCGCGGGAGCGGCGGCGCGGGGCGGTGGCACGGCGGCGACGGCGGACGGCGGCGCATCCGCTTCCTCGAACCGATGACGGTCACCACGCTGTGCAGCCACCGGCGGGTCCCGCCGTACGGGATGGCCGGCGGAGGCCCTGGCGCGCTGGGCCGGCAGTGGGTCCAGCGCGCCGACGGCTCCGTGGCGGCGATGGAGGGCCGCGACTCCCTGCACGTCGGCGCCGGGGACGTCTTCGTCATCGAGACGCCCGGCGGCGGCGGCTACGGCGCGGCGTGAGCCCTCGCGGAGCAGTATTCGGCGGTCACCGCCTGCTCGGTGAGCCGGACCTGGTTGACGGCGTCGGTGGTGAAGACGAACGACATCGAGTGCCGGCCGCCTCGCGTGCTGCCCGTCCAGGTCTCCCAGCCGTCCAGGGTGCCGCCGTTGCCGTACACCTTCACGCCGCACGGCGGTGTGGCGATGACCGCCCCGAGTCCGTAGCGGAACATGTCGCTGCCGGGGTAGGGCTGCGACCCGGGGACGGGACGGAGCATCGCCCGCAGGAGCCGTCCGGGCAGGAGCCGTCCGCCGAGCAGGGCGGAGTCGAACCGGTCGAGGTCGCCCACCGTGGAGATCATGTCGCCCGTGGCGCGCGCGAAGGTGGTGTTGACCTCGGTGGTGTCCCTCAGCTCCGCCGGGTCGTCCGCCACGGGCGTGTACCCGTGCAGGTGCGGGCCGCGGATCCGCGGGTCCGTGCCCGGGAAGTAGGTGCTGCGCAGGTGCAGCGGCCGGATGATCCGCCTGTTGATCTCGCGGACGTACGTCCGCCGGGTGACGCGCTGGATGATCATGCCGAGCAGCACGTAGTTGGTGTCGGAGTAGTGCCAGGAGGTCCCGGGCGGGAAGTAGGGCGGGAGCTCCAGCCCCGCCTCCGCCAGTTCGCGCAGGGTGAAGTCGTGCCGCGGGTCGGTGACCGCGATCTCCTCGACGCGGGGGTTGTCGGTGTAGTCGGCGATGCCGCTCGTGTGGTCGAGCAGCATCCGCACGGTGATCTTGTCGCCCTGGTAGCCGTTGCCCTCGACGACGCCGGGGATCACCTGGTCGACGGTGTCGCTCAGGCGCAACCGCCGTTCGGCGACGAGCTGCAGGATCACGGTCGCCACGAAGATCTTGGTGATGCTGCCGACCCGGAACTTCATGTACGCCCGCGGCGGGCGCCGGGTCGTGAGGTCGGCGACCCCGCTGGAGAGGTTCAGGATCCGGTGCGGCGTCAGCGACTGCGCGAGCGCGCCCGGAGCCCCCTCCCGCACGGCCTCGTCCAAGACGGCCTGGAGAGCCCTGCCTGACCCGCCGCCACCGGTCTCGTCCATCGGCTGCACCGCCGCCGCGTTGCCGGCGGTACTCACCGCGACCGTGAGGGCCAGGGCGGCGGAGGCGATGCCCCCGGCACGCGTGCATGTCCTTAGAGTCATCATGTTGTCACTCTAAGTGATGACATGGTGACCTGCCGCGCGCGGAGTGACCGCGGGTTCCCCTCCGGACCCGACGTCGGCGGAAGGCCCGCAGATTAGGGATATGGGCTGGATAAACGCCATTCGACCGACCTCGATGCAAGGTTTACCTTTTCCGGGCGGTGACCAGAGATCACGAATGGAAAGATCACCTCGGGCCGCACATCGTGGGGCCCGCATCGTTCCACGTCCCGTGAACGTCCCGCCTCCACGCGCGGCGCGCGAGCCGGACGTCTCACCCGATACGCTCCACCTTTTGCGAGGTCGGCAGATATGTTAATTCTCCGCGCCGGTAAACTCCCGGCATTCGTCGCCGCGCTGGCGCTCGGCGTGGGCTCGCTCACGCCGTCGCCCGCGTCCGCCCGGCAGTCCCTCCCCGAGAACGAGCGGGCGGTGGTGCGGGCGCTCGACCGGGGCGCGCATCCCCTGCTGACCACCGAGCCGACCGACGACACGCGCGACCTGCACGCGCTCGGCCGGATGATCGGCGACACCCCCGTGGTGGGGCTGGGCGAGGCCACCCACGGAACGCACGAGTTCTTCAGCCTCAAGCAACGCGTCTTCGAATACCTGGTCAAGGAAAAGGGATTCACGACGTTCATGCTGGAGCTGAACTGGGGCACCGGGCTCCGGCTCAACGAGTACGTCCTGCGCGGCAAGGGCGATCCGGCCGCGATCATGCGGCAGGAGTTCCAGCAGAACTACCGCCTGTTCGCCAACGAGGACTACCTGCGGCTCATCAGGTGGATGCGGCACTACAACACCGAGCACCCGAAGCGGCCCGTGCAGTTCATGGGCGACGACGTCTACTTCACGAACATCGTGATCTTCCAGCAGATCTTCCGGTACGTGCGCGAGCGCGGCCGCCCCGATCTCGTCCCGAAGCTCAGGGCCCTCTACGACGGGCTGATCCCGACCACCGACCTCAACACCTGGGAGCGGCGGTACGACGCCAAGCCCAGGCGGGAGCGCCTGAGGGTGCAGCGCCAGGCGGCGCAGGCCCTGCGGCTGGTCGAGAGCCTGCGCCGGGGCGCGCCCCGGAAGGCCGCGGAATGGGCCGAGCAGCAGGCGAACGTCGCGTTCTGGATCGCCAAGACGCACGCCGCCGAGGACTTCTCGGGACCGCGCGACGAGGCCATGGCGCTGAACACCGTGTGGTGGTACCGCCACATGAAGAGCAAGACCCTGCTCTCCGCCCACAACGCCCATGTCGGGTACCTGGGAGAGTTCCCGCCGCACACGTTCAAGCGGCAGGGAACCTGGCTGCGCCAGATCCTCGGCTCCCGCTACCTCGCCATCGGCGGCAGCTTCTACAAGGGGACGTTCACGGCGCTCGACGAGAACACCGGTTTCATCCGGAGGTTCACCGTGGGCCCGCCGCCGCCGATCAACGCCGAGCAGGTGCTGAACCGCGTGCCCTTCCCCAAGTACTACCTCGACATGCGCACCGTGGACCAGCCGGCGCGCTCGTGGCTGAGGCAGGAGCACCAGGTCCGGTACATCACGGCGGTGTACTCGCCGACGGCCGTGGAGGAGAACGACATCACGCAGTCGTTGGGGCTCACCTACGGCCTCCTGGTGGAGCTGCGCGACACCACACCGTCCAACCTGATCCCGGGGATCCCGCTCGGGCCGGGTCACTAGGGTCCGCGGGCGGGCCGGGTCCTGCGGGGCCCGGCCCGCCCTGCACGGTCACGACGCCCGGGTG